>NZ_CAMLIX010000026.1 GCF_946479975.1 uncultured Flavobacterium sp. | reverse complement strand
AAAGACATCGTTGCTGAAAAAGCAAAAGCTGCAAACATGCCTTACATCACTGAAAGATGGCCAGGTGGAATGCTAACTAACTTCGTAACTATCAGAAAGGCAGTTAAAAAAATGTCTTCTATCGATAAAATGAAGAAAGATGGTACTTTCAACACACTTTCTAAGAAAGAGCGTTTACAAGTTGATCGTCTACGTGCTAAATTAGAGAAAAACTTAGGTTCAATTGCTGATATGTCTAGACTACCTGCAGCATTGTTCGTAGTAGATATCAAAGCTGAACACATCGCAATAAAAGAAGCTCAAAAATTAAACATTCCAGTTTTCGCAATGGTTGATACGAATTCTGACCCAAGAGAGGTTGATTACGTGATTCCTGCAAATGATGATGCTTCTAAATCAATTGACAAAATTTTATCTTTAGTGACTAGCGCAGTAATCGAAGGTCTTTCTGACAGAGGTGCTGAAAAAGAAACTGAAGCTACAACAGAAGAAGCTTCTGCTCCTGCTGCTGTAGAGGCTGCACCAGCTGTTGAAGCTACTCCTGCAACTGAAGAATAAATCAAATTTTAAATTCCAAATTTTAAATTCCAAATTCCAAATACAAAATTAAAAACGTTATGTTGATAATTTAATAAAATTGGAGTTTGGGATTTAGAAGATGGAATTTTTACTTTTAACATTAAAATTCAAAATATTATGGCAACAATTACTGCTGCAGACGTAAATAAATTAAGACAATCTACAGGTGCCGGAATGATGGACTGTAAAAAAGCTTTAGTTGAAGCTGATGGAGATTTCGATAAAGCTATTCAAGTTCTTAGAGAAAAAGGACAAAAAGTTGCTGCTAACCGTTCTGACCGTGAGTCTTCTGAAGGAGCTGCTGTTTCTTTCATCAATGCTGACAACACAAGAGGAGCTATCATCACTTTAAACTGCGAAACTGACTTCGTAGGTAAAAATGAAGCTTTCGTAACTTTAGCTAAAGATTTAGTTGAAAAAGCTATCAACTTCTCTACTAAAGAAGAATTTTTAGCTTCTGATTTCAACGGAATTACTGTTGCTGAGAAATTAATCGAGCAAACTGGAGTTATCGGTGAGAAAATCGAAATCGGTGGTTTCGAAATTTTAGAAGGTGCTTTCGTTGGATCTTATGTTCACGTTAATAAAATTGCTGCTTTAACTGCAATTTCTGCTCCAGTTGCTAACGCTGAAGTTTTAACTAAAGACATTTCTATGCAAGTTGCTTCTATGGGAGCTGATACATTATCTTACAAAGATTTTGATCCAGCTTTCGTTGAATCTGAACTTGCTGCTCGTATTGCTGTAATTGAAAAAGATAACGAAGAAGCAAAACGTTTAGGAAAAACTTTGAAAAATGTTCCTAAATATATCTCTTATTCTCAATTAACTGAAGAAGTTATCAAACAAGCAGAAGAAGATGCTAAAGCTGAATTAAAAGCTGAAGGTAAACCAGAGCAAATTTGGGATAAAATTATTCCTGGAAAAGTTCAACGTTTTATCTCTGATAACACAACTTTAGATCAAGAAAAAGCTTTATTAGATCAAAACTTCATCAAAGATGATAGTAAAAAAGTAAGCGATTACGTAAAAGGATTCAATGTTGAAATTACTGGTTTCAAAAGAGTTACTTTAGGTTAATATATTATTTATTCAATATAAAAAGCCCGAATAATAAATATTCGGGCTTTTTTCATCTTACTAATTTTCAATTGGAAAATTCCTCGCACGCATCAGCGCATCTGATTTTGGAGCGTGTCCTCTGAAATTTTCATACATTTCTTCGTTATCAATTGTATTTCCAACACTTAAAACGGTATCGTAAAGATGTTTTGCTACTCTTTTGTCATAAGGCCCGTCTGCTTCTAAAAAAGCCTCATAAGCATCTGCATTAATTACATCCGCCCATAAATAACTGTAATATCCTGCTGCATATCCGTCACTCGAAAATATATGAGCAAATTGCGGAATTCTGTGACGCATCACAATTTCAGAAGGCATATTAATTTCTGCTAAAATCTGTTTTTCAAACAAATGCGGATCAATTGTTTCTGTAGTCAAATGCAATTTCATATCTACAAACGAACTTGAAATTGTTTCTACTGTTGCAAAACCTTCGTTAAAATTCGCTGCCATTCCTATTCTTTCAACCAAAGACTGGGATAATGGCTCATTTGTTTTATAATGAAGAGCAAACTTATTTAGGACTTCTGGAGTTGCAAGCCAGTGTTCTAACAACTGCGACGGAAACTCCACATAATCTCTAGCTACAGAAGTTCCTGAAAGACTCGGATACGTCACATTTGAAGATAATCCGTGTAAAGCGTGGCCAAATTCGTGAAATAATGTTGTCGCATCATCCCAAGAAATTAAAACTGGAACGTTTGCATTTCCTTTTATAAAATTGCAATTATTTGAGACAATTGGAAGTACTTTTTTGTTGATTTTTTGTTGATCACGATGTGAATTCATCCAAGCGCCTGAACGTTTCCCAGCGCGCGCATAAGGATCAAAATACCATAATCCAATTGGTTCTCCTGTAATTTTATTATTTACTTCCCAAACACGTACATCTTCATGATAAACAGAAACATCAAATAATTGTTTAAAACCTAAGTCAAACAACTCGCCTGCAGTCCAGAACATTCCTTCACGTAAGTGCTCTAATTGCAGATATTGTTTAATCTCATTTTGATCTAAATCGTATTTTGCTTTACGCACTTTTTCGGTATAATAACGATAATCCCAAGGCTGAATTTTAAAATTTCCTCCTTCTTTATCTACCATTTCCTGCATGGTCGAAACATCGTTTTTTACTTTATCAACTGCAGGTTTCCAAACCGATTGCATTAAATCTAAAGTTCGCTGCGGCTCCTTTGCCATTTTGTTGGACAAACTCCACTCTGCAAAATTATTAAAACCTAATATTTGCGCTTTTTCTGCTCTTAATTTTAAAATAGAAACAAGAGTTTCATTTGTATTATTCTGGTTTAGATTATCACCTCTTTTTACAAAAAGATCAAAAGCTTTTTCTCTTAAATTTCGTTGGCTCGAGAACGTTAAAAAAGGCTCAATTGATGATCTTGTATTTCCAATACAGCCCAAAACATTTAGTTTTCTCACTTTGGCTTCGGCAATGGCGGCGTTTTTGAATTCTTCAGGCAGACCCTCAAAATCACTTTCAATTTTTAATTCTAAATACTGATCATTTTCTTCGGCCAGTAATTTTTGACTGAAAGTTGTAAAAAGTGATGCTAATTCTTGATTAATCTTCGCTACTTTTTGCTTGTCTTGTTCGTTTAACTCTGCTCCTTCTCTAACAAAATCAGAGAAATAAACCCAAAGCAAACGCTGCTGTTCAGGGGTTAACTTTTTACTTTCTTCAGATTTGTATAAAGTTTCTATTCTATAAAATAATTTTTCGTTTTGATATAATTTATCACTAATCGCAGCCAATTTTGGCGACATTTCTGTATCAACAGTATTAAATTCTGGAGTGCTTAAATTGGATCTGTAAATTCCGTAAACAGCATGAATTCGATCTAATTTCTCACCCGAAAGTTCCAAAGCTGTAATCGTATTCTCGAATGTTGGTTGTTCTAAATTATTTGCAACCGCATCAATTTCATCCAGTTTTTCCTGAATGGCAAACTCTATTGCAGGTTTAAAATCTGAAATTTTATATTTTGTGAAATCAGGTACGCCGCCGTAAGGTCCTGACCATTCTTCTAAAAGAGGATTATTTAAATTTATCTGTTTTTCCATAATAAGTACATTGATTAATTCTTTTGATCCAAAAGGAAAAAAGAAAGTATATCAAAATTAACCAATCAAAATGAAACTTCAAATTCACCAGATTATAAAGATTAATCGATTTCTAAGATTTACAGAAATAGTTTAAATTTGAAACATCATTTACCACATCTTATGTTCAAAACCCGAAAAGAAATCGTCTTTGTAATTTTAGCTGGAATATTTATAACCAATGCTGTTGTGGCCGAACTCATTGGAGGAAAGCTAATTCAAATTGGTCCTTTTGTAATGAGTATCGGTATCTTACCGTGGCCAATTGTTTTTCTGACAACAGATTTAATTAATGAATATTTTGGCGAAAAAGGCGTAAAAAAGCTTTCTTTCATTACCGCCTGCCTAATTGCATACGCTTTTATCATTCTTTTTATGGCAATTGCAATTCCAGCGGCGAAAGGAATAAGTCCGGTAAATGATGAACAATTTCAAGCTGTTTTTGGGCAGAGTATGTGGATTATTGTCGGGAGTTTAATCGCTTTTATGGCTTCTCAGCTTATTGATGTCTGGATATTTTGGTTTTTTAAAAATAGAACAGGCGAAAAAAAAATCTGGCTGAGAGCTACTGGGTCTACGGTAATTTCTCAATTATTTGATTCGTTTATTGTCTTAGGAATTGCTTTCTGGCTTCCTGGAAAAATCGATTTTGACACTTTTATATCTTCAGGATTAATTGGTTACATTTTCAAATTAGCAATTGCAATTATATTAACACCTGCAATTTATTTGGGTCATCATTTAATTAAAAAATATTTAAATGAGGACCCTTCTCTCAAAAATTAAGAGTAATTTAATGTAATGAAAAAATCAGGTTTCATCATATTACTTATAATTACTTATTTCTTTACAAGCTGTGGCAACGATGCTAAACAACAGCCGAAAAAAGAAATGATTTCATCTGTAAATAAATTAAAACCTGCTTCAGAAAAAATATTCAAAAAAAGCGCTTTACAAAAATCGGCATTAAAGGATTTGACTAAGAAATCTAATAGGTACTCAAAAAATAATTCTTTTCTCAGTAAAGAAAATGAAGAGATTCCTGAAATTCAAAATCTACAAAGCGGCGTAGAGAATAATCCAGAAAAAAAGGAAGAAGTAGAAAATAATTTAATGTCAATCGTTAATTTAAAAAAGATACTTTCTAACAGCGAAATTGGGGAAACCTTTACTCAAAAAGAACTGACACAAAACTTTCAAATTCCTAAAGAAGCTGTGAAAATTGTCAAAAGCATTACAAAAACCGCTGAAGATGAAATTGCAGTTAAATGGAAATCTACTTGGTTATTAGAAAAAGTTTCTGATGCAAAATTTAGAGACGGCTTTGTGAAAATTGCTTTTAGATCTAATAAATTGTACACTTCCGGCACTGCAATTGGCATAAAATACGAAAAGAAAATCTACAATAATTTGGTTATTATAGGAAGCTCTGCCTATATCCCGAATGTAAAAGGATATAGTTGGCAAATTGGAAAGTAAAGAACAAAAACATATTTGTCAAAACTTTAACTCTGACAATCAACAAACTACAAAATAAATTACAAAAAGCAGCGAAAAAACTTATACTAATGAAGTTTTTTGTAAAATATCTTTTATTTTTGGGTGAAATTTAACCCCAAAAACAAATACCCAATGAACAAATTAAGTATTCTTTTTGTGTCTGTAATGACACTAGGATTATCTGTAACCTCTTGCAGCAGCGACGATGACAAAGGTGGCTCGATTCAAGGAAAATGGGAACTTACAGAGGTAGGTGTCTTATTTAGTGGCAAAGAAACCTTAGAACCAGCTACAAATCAAGGTTGTGCAAATGATATTGTAGAATTTACAGCAGATGGTAAGCTAGTAGATACGTACGCAGAATTTTACAACAACAAATGCAATTCTTACTCAGAAGATGGTACTTGGACTAAAGACGGAAACAAATTAGTTAAAAAATATGGTTCTGATACGGAAGAATACGAAATCAAAGAATTATCAGAAAATAAATTAAAATTAGTTATTACTTACACAGAAGGAGGCGTTTCGATTTCGGCTGTTCAAGTTTTCAAAAAAATCTAATTTTAGATCATAATAAATCATTTGAAGAACCTCAAACCAAACAGTTTGAGGTTTTTTTATACATTTGAAATAAAAACATGGAACTAATAAGATGCAGCTGGTGCTCGGCAAGCGATTTATACAAAAAATATCACGACGAAGAATGGGGCGTTCCGGTTTATGATGATCCTACTCTATTTGAATTTTTAATTCTAGAAACTTTTCAGGCTGGTTTAAGCTGGATTACCATTTTAAATAAAAGAGAAAATTTCAGATCAGCATTTGATCAATTTGATTATAAAAAAATAGTCAATTATTCTGAAGATAAAATCGAAGAATTAATGCAGAATACTGGAATTATTCGGAACAAATTAAAAATTAAAGCTGCAGTTTCGAATGCTCAGGCTTTTATGAAAGTGCAGGAAGAATTTGGAACTTTCTCCGATTATATTTGGAAATATACCAATGGAAAACCAATTGTAAATAATCCAAAAACCTCAAAAGAAGTACCGGCTACTACTCCGCTTTCAGATGAAATTAGCAAAGATTTAAAAAAAAGAGGCTTTAAATTTGTCGGTTCAACTGTAATTTATGCACACATGCAAGCCACCGGAATGGTCAATGATCACGCGGAAGATTGCTTTACACGTAAAAAATAGTTGCCAGTCGCAGTCGCAGTTTTCAGTCTTTTAAACCCAGTTAAAAACTGAAAACTGAAAACCGAGACTGAAAACTTTAAAAAATTTATCTATATTTGCTTCACACTTTAGGGGTGTCTACAAACTTGTAGGCTGAGATTTTACCCTCTGAACCTGATCTAGTTCATACTAGCGTAGGGAAAAGTAAGATGACTTCTGCGCGCATTTTTATGCGTTCTTGTAGCCATTCCTATTGTGTAACTATACACTAAACTTAAAAGGAATGGAACTAAAAATCAACCAACAAATCAAAAATTTCAATGCTGAATCGCTAAGCGTTCAATCATTGCTCGATCTCGAAATTCCTCACAAACAAAACGGAATCGCCGTTGCTATCAACAATACCGTTGTTCCAAAAACCAAATGGAACGAATTCTTCGTACAAGAAACTGACGAAATCTTGATTATTTCTGCAACCCAAGGGGGTTAAATACCAAAAAATAAATTCCAAATTCCAATTTGCCAATCGTTCGTAGACGCACTGCAGTGCGTCTCTACGTAAAAATTTTGTGGAAATAAACACAATCAAAATCAAACTTGAAACCTGAAACTTGAAACAAAATCAACAAAAATATTATGAAAGAAGAACAAATTTCCAGAACCCCGTTTCCGAATTCCAAAAAAGTATACATCAACGGAGAAATTCATCCGATAAAAGTCGCAATGCGTGAGATTCATCTTAGTGATACAAAACTTTCAAATGGCGGAATTGAGAAAAATCCGCCTGTTACTGTTTACGATACTTCGGGCGCTTACACGGATCCAAATATTGAAATTGATATACGCAAAGGTTTACCACGCTTACGCGAAAGCTGGATTCTTGACCGAAATGATGTTGAAATTTTAAATGAAATCACTTCAGATTACGGTCAAACCCGATTGAAAGATGAAAGTTTAAATCATCTTCGATTTGAATATTTACACCAGCCAAAACGTGCTAAAAAAGGCGCAAACGTAACGCAATTGTATTACGCAAAACAGGGAATTATCACTCCAGAAATGGAATATATAGCGATTCGTGAAAACCAACGCATCGAACTTTTAAACGAGCAAACCAGCGCCATGCAATGCCAGCACGGCGGAAATAGTTTTGGTGCCAATACGCCAAAAAGCAAAATTACTGCCGAATTTGTTCGGTCTGAAGTAGCTTGCGGAAGAGCAATAATCCCAAACAACATCAACCATCCCGAAAGTGAGCCGATGATTGTTGGGCGTAATTTCCTTGTAAAAATTAATGCCAATATTGGTAACAGCGCCGTGACTTCGAGCATTGAAGAAGAAGTTGAAAAAGCTGTTTGGGCTTGCCGTTGGGGAGCTGATACGATTATGGATTTATCAACTGGGAAAAATATCCACGAAACCAGAGAATGGATTATTCGAAATTCTCCTGTTCCAATTGGAACTGTTCCTATTTATCAGGCATTGGAAAAAGTAAAAGGAATTGCAGAGGATTTAACTTGGGAAATTTTCCGTGATACTTTAATCGAACAAGCAGAGCAAGGGGTTTCGTATTTTACAATTCATGCTGGAGTTTTACTTCGTTACATTCATTTAACTGCAAATCGTGTTACCGGAATTGTTTCGCGTGGCGGATCGATTATGGCTAAATGGTGTTTATTTCATCACAAAGAAAACTTTTTGTACACGTATTTTGAGGAAATCTGCGAAATCATGAAACAATATGACGTAGCTTTTTCTCTTGGAGATGGTTTGCGTCCGGGTTCGATTGCAGATGCGAATGATGCCGCTCAATTTGCCGAATTGGAAACTTTAGGCGAATTAACAAAAATTGCATGGAAACACGAT
The DNA here is from genome assembly GCF_946479975.1 of uncultured Flavobacterium sp. The sequence continues at coordinate 24,573 of NZ_CAMLIX010000026.1, read as the reverse complement.
GTTCAGGTTTTTATTGAAGGCCCTGGACACGTACCAATGCACATGATTAAAGAAAACATGGACAAACAGCTGGAACATTGCCATGAAGCTCCGTTTTATACTTTAGGTCCGTTAACGACTGATATTGCACCCGGTTACGATCATATTACCTCTGCAATTGGCGCTGCTATGATTGGCTGGTACGGATGCGCGATGTTGTGTTATGTTACGCCAAAGGAACACCTTGGTTTACCAAATAAAAAAGATGTGAAAGATGGTGTGATCACATATAAAATTTCTGCTCATGCTGCCGACTTGGCAAAAGGTCATCCAGGAGCACAATATCGTGATAACGCGTTGAGCAAAGCTCGTTTCGAATTCCGTTGGGAAGATCAGTTTAATTTGGCTTTAGATCCAGATACGGCGAGAGAATTTCATGATGAAACACTTCCTGCCGACGGTGCAAAAGTAGCGCACTTCTGCTCGATGTGTGGCCCAAAATTCTGTTCTATGAAAATATCTCAGGAAATTAGAGATGTTGCTGCTGCAGAAAAAGGAATGCAGGAGAAATCAGAGGAATTTATTGAACAAGGGAAAGAGATTTATATTTAAGAATGTATTAATTCTGGAGTATTAAGTATCAAGACTTCAGACTAAACTCTTAATACTTAATACTCAAATCTTAATACCTTTTAAATATGATTTTGATTACGAATCCTCTTATTGTTGAAGACGAAATTCAAATCCTTCATTCTTTGTTAGATAAAGGTTTGTCTTTGCTTCATATTCGAAAACCTAATTTTTCAGAATTGGAAATGGCTCAATTTGTTGATCAGATAAAATTAGAATTTCGGGCTAATTTGGTTTTGCATCATCATCATGATTTAGCGAATGATTTTGGTATTAACCGATTTCATTTTTCGGAAAAGGAAAGAAATCATCTGGTTGATTCTCCTGCAAGTTTTTCAAAACCTTGTAGGTATAAAAATTCAACATCTACACATTCAATTGAAGATTTTAATTCGCTTGAAAATTTTGATTATGCATTTTTAAGCCCCGTTTTTAAAAGTATTTCTAAAGAAAATTATTTTCCCGAAAAAGATCTTTTTGAAGAAATAAAATCAAGAACAAATCATAGCACAAAAGTTATTGCTTTAGGCGGAATTGATTCAAAAAACATTCAAAAAACACTTGAAAATGGTTTTGATGATATCGCACTTTTAGGAAGTATTTGGAAAAATGAAAATCCATTAAAAGAATTTAAATTATGTCAGCAGATCGCCCTTTCGTACTCACAATCGCCGGTTTAGATCCGTCTGGCGGCGCTGGAATTTTGGCTGATATCAAAACATTTGAACAGCACAAAGTGACTGGTTTCGCTATTTCAACCGCGAATACCATTCAGACCGAAAATCAATTTTATGAGATTCAATGGACAGATTTGAGTTTTGTAATTCTTTCGCTTGAAACTTTGTTTTTGAATTATAAAATAAGCGTGGTAAAAATCGGAATTCTTTCTTCTTTGTATGATTTAAGTCGGATTGTATCAACGATAAAACTCCTTTCTCCTTCAACAAAAATTGTTTGGGATCCTGTTTTGAAATCGACTACAAAATTCGAATTTATGGAAGTTCAAAATCATTTAAGCTTAGATAAAATCATTTCAAAAATCGATTTGATTACACCAAATTATCATGAAGCTGCAATATTGTTTCCTGATTTTATTTCTAATGAAAATAGATTTCCAACAAATATTTTGTTGAAAGGCGGACATAATGAAAAAGCATTAGGAATAGATCGTTTATTTCTAAAAAATGAAGTTTTGGAGTTATTTCCATCAGAAAAAAAATGCTTTGAAAAACACGGTTCAGGCTGTGTACTTTCTTCTGCAATTGCTGCCAACTTAGCTCTAAATCAAACGCTAAAAGAAGCTTGCAAAAATGCTAAAATCTATATCGAAAATTACCTGAGTTCAACACCAACATTAATCGGATATCATTATGTATAACAAACTGCAATATATTTCGCAAGGCGAAACCATCAACGAACAATTGCGTAACATTCATCAGGCACTCGACTCTGGATGCCAATGGATTCAAATGCGATTTAAAAACCAGACGGTTGCTGCTACTTTTTCTTTAGCGGAAGCGGTAAAACCTTTATGCGAAGAATATCTAGCGAATTTTATTGTAAATGACGATTTACATCTGACTAAAAAAATTGACGCAGACGGCGTTCACTTAGGTTTAACCGACACCAAAATCGATGAAGCCAGAGCGTTTTTAGGCACCACTAAAATCATTGGGGGAACAGCAAACACTTTTGAAGATATAGAAAATCATTTCAAAAACGGTGCTGATTATATAGGTCTAGGCCCGTTTAGATTTACAACTACAAAAGAAAAATTAAGTCCGATTTTAGGATTATCAGGCTATTTTGATATTCTTCAAAAAATGAAAAAGAACAGAATCGAAATTCCAGTTTATGCTATTGGAGGCATTACTTTAAAAGATGTTAATCCGTTAATGGAAACTGGAATTTACGGAATTGCGGTTTCAGGAATTATTACAGAAAGTCTCGAAAAAGAAAAACTAATTCAACAATTAAACGAAAAATTATATGCCAACATCATTGTTTAATATCGGAGATAAAAGTTTCAAATCTCGCTTATTTCTTGGAACAGGAAAATTTGGTTCGAATGAAGAAATGGAAAATGCCATTTTAGCATCTGAAAGCGAATTGGTTACGGTTGCTTTAAAACGTATTGATTTAGAAACCGATACTGATGCTATTTTATCACATTTAAAACATCCGAACATCAATTTGCTTCCAAATACTTCTGGGGCGCGAAATGCTAAAGAGGCTGTTTTTGCAGCGCAATTGGCTCGTGAAGCATTAGAAACAAATTGGGTAAAACTTGAAATTCATCCTGATCCAAAATATTTAATGCCGGATCCAATTGAAACTTTAAAAGCAACAGAAGAATTGGCAAAATTGGGTTTCATAGTTCTTCCCTACATTCACGCCGATCCTGTTTTGTGTAAACATCTAGAAAGCGCAGGAACTTCTGCTGTAATGCCTTTAGGTTCGCCAATTGGAAGCAATAAAGGTTTAAAAACAATCGATTTTTTAGAAATTATAATTGATCAAAGTACGGTTCCTGTAATTGTAGATGCAGGAATTGGCGCTCCATCTGACGCTGCAAAAGCAATGGAAATTGGTGCCGATGCTGTTTTGGTAAATACGGCTATTGCTGTTGCTGACAATCCAAGTTTAATGGCTGAGGCTTTTAAAGAAGCGGTTATTGCGGGAAGAAAGGCCTTTGAGGCTAAAGTTGCCAAGCAGCAGAATTATGCTTCGGCTTCTAGCCCTTTGACTTCTTTTCTTTATGAGTAATTTTTTCAATAACGCAAAGTACGCTAAGAATTCGCAAAGTTCGCTAAGCTTTGCGAGCTTAATTATTAATAATAAGAACTCAGAGCTTTGCGAACTTTGCGAATTCTTAGCGCTCTTTGCGTTAAAAAACAACATTTAAATGAAAACATTCAAATCTATTTTTGATCAATATAATTGGGATGAAATTCAAACCAAAATATACAAAACAACATCCAAAGATGTCGAACTAACTTTGACTAAAACCAAATATAATCTCGATGATTTTTTGATTTTGATTTCTCCTGTTGCTCAGAATTATTTAGAGCAAATGGCACAAAAATGCCACGAAATAACCAAAAACCGTTTCGGGAAAACCATTCAAATGTATGCTCCATTATACCTAAGCAACGAATGCCAAAACATTTGCACTTATTGCGGATTTAGTCTTGACAATAAAATCAAACGAAAAACCCTTACTGATGCTGAGATCAAACTCGAAGTCGAAGCCTTAAAAAATACAGGATTTGATCATGTTTTGTTGGTTACAGGTGAAGCAAATTATATGGTGAACATCAATTATTTTCTGAATGCAATCAATTTAATAAAAGAACATTTTTCGATTATTTCTGTTGAAGTTCAGCCACTTTCTACCGAAGATTATGAACGTTTGCATGAAGCTGGAGTGTATTCCGTTTTGGTTTATCAGGAAACATATCATCAAGAAGTTTATAAAAAGTATCATACAAAAGGCAAAAAATCAAATTTTGATTATCGACTGGAAACTCCTGACCGAATAGGAACTGCGGGAATTCATAAAATTGGCTTGGGCGTTTTATTAGGTTTAGAAGATTGGCGAACCGATAGTTTCTTCAATGCATTACATTTAGATTATTTGCAGAAGAAATATTGGCAGACCAAATACTCGGTTTCTTTTCCACGTTTGCGTCCCGCAGAAGGCATTATCGAACCGAATTTTATTATGGATGATAAAGATTTGACGCAATTAATTTGTGCTTACCGATTGTGGAATGAAGATCTGGAAATTTCAATCTCAACCAGAGAAAATGAAAAATTCAGAAACAATATAATTCCAATTGGCGTTACGAGTATGAGTGCGGGTTCTAAAACAAATCCAGGAGGCTATGTCGTTGATCCGCAATCTTTGGAACAATTTGAAATCAGTGATGAACGTTCTGCAGAGGAAATTTCAAAAATCATAAAAAATGCAGGTTATGAACCCGTTTGGAAAGATTGGACAAAAGCTTTTGTTTAAATTCCAATTCCGAAGCTTCGCAAAAAATTCCAAATTCCAACATCAATCTAAAATCTAAAATCTAAAATTTCCACATGAGTATTATTCAAGAATTCCTTCGCTACAATAGACAAACTATTCTTCCTGAAATTGGTGATGAAGGTCAGGAAAAATTAAAAAAGGCACGAGTTTTGGTAATTGGCGCTGGCGGATTAGGTTGTCCGATTTTACAATATATCGCAACGGCTGGAGTTGGTTTTATTGGAATTATGGATTTCGATACGATTGAAATTCACAATCTTCACCGACAAATTTTATATACCGAGAATGAAATTGGACAGCAAAAAGCTATTGTGGCGCAAAAAGTAGTTTCAAAATTAAATCCGTTGATTGAAGCTGTGCCGATTAATGAAAAATTAACGGCCGAAAATGCTTCAGAAATTATAGAACAATATGATATTGTTGTTGATGGTTCTGATAATTTTTCGACTCGTTATTTGGTTAATGATACTTGTGTTGAGTTGAAAAAGCCATTGATTTATGGAAGCATTTTAAAGTTTGAAGGGCAGATTGCGGTTTTCAATCATAATGGAAGTAAAAATCTTCGTGATTTATTTCCTGAAATGCCAGATCCAAAAGATGTCCCGAATTGTAATTTGAATGGCGTTTTAGGAACTTTACCCGGAATTATTGGCAACATGATGGCACATGAAACACTTAAATTGATTTTAGAATTACCAACTTTAAAAAATGAATTGGTAATTTTTGATACTATAAATTGGAGTTTTACCAAGCTTAATTTCTAGAAAACAACCTCATCACCTACACGAACTATTCCAGAATTTAGACTCGCAATATTAGTACCAAATAATACTGAATTATTCACATTTCTATATTTGGCTAACGTTTTTAAAGGTTCTTTTTTTACAATTCCTTTCTGCGGATCATTATTTACCATAATACATCTTCCGCAGGGTTTTATGTTTTTAAATTGAACTCCGCCAATTGTAAAATCCTTAAAATCATCTTCTTCATGAGCATTTATTGTACTCACTACAATGTTTGGACGAAACCTTTTAATAGTAATTTTGTCTGCTAATTTTTCATTTAAAAAATCAAGACTTCCGGTACCAATCAACAAATACGGATAGGCATCGGCCAAACTAACATTGTAGATTTCTTGTGAATTTGATCTTTCATGCTGACGATCTCCAATATTTAAGATTTTAACCAATTTGCATTCAAAACCTAATTTATCACTAAACCATTTTGATGCGCTATTATTCACTTCAAAAACTTCACTTTTATCATCCCAAACATTAGAATTTATAGGACTTTCTAAATATTCGTTAATAGAAAATTCAAGCGTTTCTCCTTCAAAAGTAATTTTAATTTTATCTCCCAAAATCTCTGGATAAAACTGACTCATACTAGGATATTCTCTTTGCGTAACATGAACATTTTCAGCGTTTATTAACATCCAGCGACGATCGTTTTCAAAGCCCATTTCTTCTGCATTGGCACTTTTTAAACTAATTCCCGCTAAACTTTTTATCGGATAAATATAAATTTCTGTTACCCTGTATATTGCACTCATTTCTATTTGCTTTTTAATATGGACATAAATTCTTCGCGGTCAATTTCTCGACAGCCTAAACTCTCCAAATGGGGATTATAAACCTGACAATCTAGTAATTTGTAATTTTCTTTTTTCAAATATAAGGCTAAAGCAATAAATGCTGTTTTTGAGGCATTAGAAACTTTGGAAAACATACTTTCTCCACAAAAAATATTTCCGAGATCTATACCGTATAAACCGCCAACTAAGACATCATCCTGCCACACCTCAACCGATTTAGCTATTCCTTCTTCATTTAATTTACAATAAGCATCGATCATTTCGTTAGAAATCCAAGTTCCATTTTGTCCATCGCGTTTAATCTGCTGACAATTTGAAATAACATCTCTAAAGTTTTTGTTGTAAGTTACCTTAAACATTTTCTTATTTAGGATCTTTTTCATGCTTTTGGATATCACCAATTCATCAAAAAACAATACCATTCTAGGATCTGGCGCCCACCAAAGAATGGGTTCTCCTTCGTTAAACCAAGGAAATATACCACTCTTATAAGCCAATTGTAAACGCTCTGAACTCAAATCTCCTCCAATTGCCAAAACACCTTCTTCATCGGCTTCTGTTACTGGCGGAAAAAATAAATCGCTAAATAAATAATACATTTTTTACTATTCAATGTTGAAGAAATTAAAATTTTGAAATTCCAAATTCCAAACTCTAGACTTTCATAATCTTGCCTTACAGAATTACTTGTGTAATTTCTCCTTTCAGCGATATGACAAAACTAACTCAAAAACAAAATTCCAAATTCCGAATTCAGTCGAATGAATTGGAATTTGGAATTTAAAATATTGTAATTTAAACCTTCTTAGAACGGTAAATCGTCTGGTTCGTCATCGCTTACATTTGTAGCTGGTGCAAAAGTTTCAGCTGCTGGCATTGGCGCTGCCTGCGAAGGTCCTGCGTCTGCTAATCTTTCGATTCTCCAACCTTGAATACTATTAAAATATCTAGTTTCTCCTTGTGGATTAACCCATTCTCTTCCTCTTAAATTGATAGAAACTTTTACTGCCTCTCCTTGCTTATAGCTACTCAATAAATCGCATTTATCTTGTGTAAATTCGATTAAAATATGTTGTGGATACTGCTCCTCAGTAGTAACAACTAATTCTCTTTTTTTGAATGAGGCACTAACTTGCTGCTCTGGGTTAACCACTTTTACTTTTCCTGTAACTTCCATCTTCGTTTGTATTAATTATTGTTTCTATTTCTTTTATTTCTTGGCTAAAAGCACTTTCCAAGCCGATTCGACATCGCCATTATCCAAATACTTTTTGGCCTCTAAGTGTACTTTTTTCTGGTCGTCTGAGCTTAAAACGCCTTTGACTGCAAAATTTTGTTTCACAAATATACTAACTTCTTCAATTGTAGGCAAGGCTTCAATGTTGCCTAATTTACCTAAATCATTTCCGTCAAAAACAGCACTTTCTTTTACAAAATCTGGTATTGCATCTACTCCAACTCCCAGGGTTGTTAAGGGTTTTGCCACTTCAAAAAGTCCTTGATTGGATCTTGAATACCAATTACTTCCTAATCTGGAAACCAAATCGATTTTATGCTGGTCGATTGCGCCGTTTTCATCTAAAATCGATTCGTGAATATGGATTTTTACTACTTCACATAAAATTAAATTCCCTGCTCCACCTTCTGTTCCTAACGGAATAATCTGCGTGATCTTGCATTCAAACTGTACTGGAGATTCTTTTACTCGATACGGTTTTACAATATCTGAAGGAATTTGCGTTAAACCCGCTTTTATAAATTCATTTACTCCATCGCCATATTCTGTACTTGCAAGAGAAGTCTGCTGTACCAAGTCAAAATTCACTACATTAATTACTACTTCGCGGGTTGCTTCGGCATTAATTAACGTATGTTTTATTGTATTATCACGAACACGACGCGATGGCGAAAAAACCAAAATTGGCGGATTGGCACTAAAAACATTAAAGAAACTAAACGGCGACAGATTCGGAATTCCCTTATCGCTGATGGTACTCGCGAAAGCAATTGGCCTTGGACCAATGGAACTCTGTAAATAGCCTTGCAATTGGGCCGTTGGAATTTCTTTAGGGTTAATGCTGATCATAGTTTTGGTTTTAAACAGAATCTCATTTTTGTACCTGCAAAAGTATCGAAATCGTTTAATTATGAAAAGTACTTTTGCAGATAAAACAAAAAAACTTTCGACAGCTTCAAAATATAGAATGGGTATATTTCGTTATATTTATACCTCAAAAATTTTGATATGTCTTTTTCTGAAAGAACAAATACAACTCGCTGGGTTATTATTTCTGTCTGCTTTTTAATTATTTCTCTAATTCTTTGGAACACATACACTTTCTTCCAAATTTTTAAAAATGAGGAACGTTTGAAGATGAAACTTTTTGTAAATGCACAAATTACAATTGTAAATGCAAATGAAAATACCGATGTCGAACTACCACTTCAAATTATTAATAACAACACCTCGATTCCTGCCATAGTGCTATTATTTGATAAAGTGGTCAGCTCTACCAACGTTCCAAACGAAATTCTTTCGAACAAGAAAAAAAGAACCGAATATTTAAAAAGATTAAGGAATGAAAATGAGCCAATAACTTTTGAATATGCTCCGGGAAAATATCAAACGCTTTATTACGGAAATTCTGGATTATTGAATAAGCTTAAATATTATCCAATTGCTTTATTCTTAATTATAGTTTTGTGTATTGCGCTGATTTATAATTTTTACAAAAGTACCAAAATGGCCACTCAGAATAAACTTTGGGCAGGTATGGCAAAAGAAACGGCGCATCAAATTGGCACGCCTTTATCTTCTTTAATTGGCTGGGTTGAGATATTAAAAACCGAAGATATTGATCCGTCTATAAGTGTTGAAATCGAAAAAGATATTGAGCGCCTGCAGACGATTACAGATCGTTTTTCTAAAATTGGTTCTGTGCCTGTTTTGGAACGCCGAAATATTATCGAAGAAACACAAAACACTTTTGAATACCTGCAGTCTCGTTTTTCTAAACAAGTTTCATTTTCATTTAAAGCACCACAAGAACCTATTTTCTCAATGATAAACCCAACATTACACAGCTGGACTATCGAAAATTTAGTAAAAAATGCTATTGATGCCATGAAAGGCAAAGGAACGCTTGATCTTCAAATTGAACAAGATGCTTTTTTGGTAAAAATCAACATAAAAGATTCTGGAAGCGGTATTTTGAAAAAACAGTTTAAAACCATTTTCGAACCTGGTTTTACAACCAAAAAACGCGGCTGGGGTCTTGGTCTTTCTTTAACAAAAAGAATTGTTGAAGAATACCATAACGGAAATATTAAGGTTTTACATTCTGAAATTGGAAAAGGAACTACTTTTCAGATTTCTTTAAATAAAAAAGTGCTGTAAAATTATTTACAGCACTTTAAATATATAACTAAGGCTTCACCCGACGCATCGGGACACTAAAGCCTGACAAAATTCATTTTATTTTTACAAATTAGATTGAATGTCTTTTGCTAAAGCTTCAAATTCTTCTTTTGAAAGTGATACTTTATTTATAAAACGCATTTCATCCATTTCATTCAGCGGAATTAAATGTACGTGTGCGTGAGGGACTTCTAGTCCAACAACTGCAATTCCGACTCTTTTGCATGGAACTGTTTTTTCTAAAGCCGCAGCTACTTTTTTAGAAAACTTCATCAAGCCTAAATAAAGTTCATCATCCATATCAAAAATCTTATCGATTTCTTGTTTTGGAATACAAAGTGTGTGTCCTTTAGCATTTGGATTTACATCTAAAAAAGCCAAATAGTTTTCGTCTTCGGCAATTTTATAAGCTGGAATTTCTCCGTTTACTATTTTAGTGAATATTGAACTCATTGTTTGTTTGTGTAATCGGTTAATCGTTAAATCGGTTAAACGAATGAACGGTTAACCAATTAAACTAAAATTAGTCTCTTGAGATTTCCAAAACTTCAAATTTCAAAACTCCGTTTGGAACTGTGATTTCTGCTACTTCTCCAACAGATTTTCCTAATAAACCTTTTCCAATAGGAGAAGTTACTGAGATTTTTCCAGTTTTTAAATCTGCTTCACTTTCAGCAACAAGTGTATATTTCATTTCCATTCCGTTACTTTGGTTTTTGATTTTTACATTAGATAAAACCAAAACTTTAGAAACATCTAGCTGAGACTCGTCAATTAATCTTGCATTAGAATAAACTTCTTCCATTTTTGCAATTCTCATTTCTAATAAACCCTGCGCTTCTTTTGCTGCATCATATTCTGCATTTTCAGACAAATCTCCTTTATCTCTCGCTTCTGCAATATCTTGAGATGCTTTTGGACGCATAACACTTTTCAGGTGCTCCAATTCATCTTTTAATTTTTTTAATCCTTCTGCTGTATAATAAGATACTTTACTCATAACTTCATCGTTTATATAAATACAAAAAATCCCATCGCGACGGGATTTTCTTACCACAAATATACTATTATTTTTAATAGTACATAATTATATGTTAATCATATGAATTTCAAATCTAAATAAATTATTTTTGTTTTAACTAATTCTTATTCAAATAATGAAAAAAATCTGGTTCTTTATCGCACTTAGCGCTGTTTTGTTTTCTTGCAGCGACAATAATAGAAGCAATAACAATCCGAATATTCCAAATTATTCTATAAACGTATATCTTGATTTCAATCTTCCAACTTATAATAATCTAAGATATGTGAGCAATCCTGTTTATGTTGCCAATTATGGAGCAAAAGGAATTATAGTAATGAAAACTGGTGAAGGAACTTATACTGCTTTTGATGCGGCTTGCCCTAATCAACCTCTTACGTCTTGTACAGCTATGACAATTGACGGAATTATGGCTGTTTGTTCTTGCGATAAATCTAAATACAATTTATTTACAGGACTTGGAGATAAGGAATATCCAATGAAACAATATCGCGTCGAATTTTCAGGAACCGTGGTTCATGTATATAATTAAAATAAAAAAAGCCTGAAATTAGAATTTTCAGGCTTTTTTTTGGACTTAAATGTTTTAGAATTTTAATGTCAATCCAGCTAAGAAATTAATTCCCGCCTGCGGATAATAGTACGGATAAACATCCCACATTGCTCCATTAGAAACATATTTTTTGTCTAAAATATTATTTACCATTCCAGTGATAGTAATCGATTTGAAAATAGCTTTTGGTATTATTTCGTAAGAAACATTCAAATCGTTTACAAAGTAATCTGCCAATTTAGCAACAGGAAGTTCAATATTATTCATGTATTGTTCTCCAACATATTTCTGCAATAACGAAATATATAATCGTTCGAAAGGCTTATACACAATAACATTTCCTGCAATTACTTCTGGAGAATAAGCAATTTTAGTTGTTCCGTAAAATTCGCCATCAACTGCTAAATCTACGTTTTTGTTACTGCTTAAAGTAAAGTTTGGTCGTAATGTGAATTTATCTGAAAGTGCAATTGTGGCGTCAACTTCAAAACCTAAACGGTAACTTTTTTCAGTATTGGCACGAATTGGTGCTCCAACATCATCCAATCTTCCAGTTAGAATCAATTGATCTTTATAGGCCATATAATAGACATTAGAATTCAATTGAAATTTTTCTGAGTTAAATCTCCAGCCTAATTCAAAATCATTCAGTTTTTCTGGTTTTACATTTCCACCTTCATAATCTGTTCTATTGGGTTCACGATTGGCGCGCGCATAAGAGAAATAAAGTGTGCTTTTTTGATTGATTTCAAAATTCAATCCTGCTTTCGGATTAAAGAAATGAAAAGTATCATTTACTAAACCAGTTTCGGCACTGTTTGCTTTATAATGAACATTTCGATATTGTAAATCGCCGTAAAAACTTAATTGTTCTGTAAATTGATAATTCGCTTTAGCGAAAACATTTCCATCAGTTTTAGATGAATAATCATCATAGTAATGATCTCCCAATTCTGAAGTACCAGCATTTCTAGCCCAAATTACTTTTCCGTAATGATCGCATTCGTATTTATTCCAAGCTCCGCCGACAATAACATTCAGTTTTTCGGCTACATATTTTGCAGAAAAAGTAGTTCCGTAGAAATCATTGTCTAACCATTTTTGACGAATTAAATCTGTTCCTGGAACTAATTCTCCTAAATCATTCTCCACCATTTTTGTTGAGCCAATAGATCCATATCCGGCAATTGGTTCATCTTCTTTATAATTTTCAAAGTACCCTTTTCCTTTTGTATAATGAAAAGCTAAGTTTGTACTCCATTTATCAGAGATTGATTCGCTCCAATGCAGTTGATAATGATCTTGATTGTAATTATCTGTTTCGTTGTCATAATAGCGCGTAACACCAGATTCATCTGTATATTCTCCAGCCGAATTGTATCTGCGGTCTGAGTTTAATTTATCAGCACCGATTCCGTTCCAGGCTTGATATGTTTTTTGAGTTCCTCCAAAAACCAAAGCTTTGATTAAAGTAGTTTTTCCAATATAAGTCCCCTGAAGAAAATACGATTTCAAGTCTGAACTGGCACGATCTACATAACCATCTGATTTAACTGTTGACAAACGTCCTGCTAATTCAAAATGATCATTTAATAAACCTGTACTAAATTTTACTGTATTTTTATTAGAATTAAAACTTCCGAAAGAGCTTGAAATTTCTCCAGTTGGTTTAGATGCATAACTGTCGGTAAGCATGTTTAAACTTGCTCCAAAAGCTCCGGAACCGTTTGTAGAAGTTCCTACTCCGCGCTGTAATTGCAGACTTTCTACAGAAGAAGCAAAATCGGGCATATTGACCCAAAAAGTGCCCTGACTTTCTGCATCGTTGTACGGAATTCCGTTGATGGTAACGTTTACACGAGTTGCATCGCTTCCGCGGACTCTGATTCCAGTATATCCTATTCCGCCTCCGGCATCTGATGTTGTTACTACAGACGGCAGGTAATTCATTAAAACAGGAATATCCTGACCAAGATTTCTGAATTTAATTTCTTTTTTATCCATATTACTAAACGTAACAGGTGTTTTTGCTGTAACACGAACTGCCGAAACCAAAACCTCATCAAGAGAATTTACTTTGGTAGAATCCTGTGTCTGCGCAAAAGAAAATAGAGTAAAGAAAACAGAAAATAGAGTAAAGAAAATAGATTTGGTTCTAATTAGACTTTTAAGCTTAGAACCTTTGTACCTTAGTACCTTAGTACCTTCAAAAATAGTTTTCATTCGTAAAAAATTACGAATAAAAGGGGGAATTATTCTTTTGTTAAATTAATAAATTTGTTTCACAACAAAATAAAGTGTGCACGCTCGATTTTGTCGTTTTCCCTTAGCAACATTACTCGCTCAGGTTCTTTGGGTATGATCTCAGCTCGTTATTTGGAGCACCCCTTTGAGACAGTACAAATATAATGTTAAAAATTTCAAAAATCAAATTCCTTTGAAAATTCCAAATTTTGAAATTCCAAATTCCAAAAAGCTGAAAATAATTTTCTTTAAACTCAAAAAAAGAAAATCCAAATTCTAATAACTCACTTTAAAGCTGTTTTGGAATTTGGACTCGAGCGCTAGCGAACAAGCGAAGCAATTTTTAAAATTGAGAATTAATCCAGATTTGGTTTCTTACGAGATTGCTTCAAATCAGAATTATTCTTTTTATCCTTGATTCTTTTTTTGATTACCGATTTTGGAATTTTAGTTGCTTTTCTAATTTTCGGAACAAACAGTCCTTTTTTGATTATCTCCAAAAATCGTTTCGTAACAATATCTTTGTTTTTTAACTGGCTCCGGTCTTCATCACAATTTAAAATCAAGATATTTTCAGAAGTTAATCTTGCCGAAATATTTTCTTGTAAAAGTAATTTTTCTTCATCCGACAAAGCTTGAGAAGCTTCTAAATCAAAATTCAAAACGACTTTTGACGAAACTTTATTTACATTTTGTCCGCCCGCACCACTGCTTCTAACGGCTTTGAAATTTAATTCTAATATGATTTTTTCTACATCCATTTTTATTGTGGCTGATGCGCCGCTTTCAATAAATCATTTACCGTTTTAACTGGATTAAAAGTAATCAACGGAACTGCAACAAAAACAGTCAGCCAATTTGCCATTGATCCATTCCATAAACCAGGTAATTCGTAACTTCTCACTGTTTTGCCATCTACACTTTTTTCAACAATAAAACCTGCGTTTTGATCTACAAAGTTTAATAAATCAAAATTTTCCTTTTTATAGTTTTTAATACTGCACACTAAATCAACAGGATTAAAATGCGTGGCTTCTTTCAAGATTTTCTTTTGTCTTTTGTTTTCCAAATCGACTTGTGAAGTTTCGACAATCTGAAGAGAAGCAATTCCCTTTTCATTGCTTACCCAAAAAGGACCACCGCCTGGTTCTCCTTCATTTTTAACCATACCGCAAACACGAATTGGTCTATCTAATATTTCTTTAATTTTATTGATTTTATTTTCAAAAGTAAACTTATTAAAATCAACATTCATTTCAACATTCAGCTTTTCTTTAGCAAAAATGAGAATGTCATCCAATTCATTTTCTTTAATTTCATTATTATCAATAGAGGCTAAAAATGTAAAAACTTTTTGCTGCACTTCTATTAAAACTCCAGCTAAAGCTTTTTTGTACAACGTAATTTTATCAATATGATTTTGAATTACGTTATCAATATTTTTAATAAAAATAAGATCTGAATCGAGACTATTTAAATTTTCAATTAAAGCTCCATGTCCACCAGGTCTAAAAATCAAACTTCCGTTTTTATCTTTTACCAATTTATTTTCTGAATCAATTGTAATCGAATCGGTACTTTTATTTTGATACGAATAGCCAATATTAATGCTAATTCCAGAAGGTCTTTCAATTTTTTCTTTTACTTCAAGAACTGCTTTTTCAAACAAATCCTGATGTATTTCTGAAACCGTAAAATGCAAATTAGATACATTTTTTGATGATCCGTAATGGACACATTCATTTAAATGTTCTTCAATCGGATTTGCAATATGTGTTTTATATAAATGAAAAGGTAAAACCGCTTTAGGCTTATTGGCAGAATTAAAATGTTCTGGAGACAGTAAAAGTTTTATAAAATAATAGTTTTTGTAATCTCTTTCTAAAGTCTCAAAATCAGGATAAAGCTCTCGTAATTTTTTATCTACTCTTTTAAAAAATGGAAACTTCTCCATACCAACAATAAAAATGGCAAGTTCTTTATCATTTTTTCTGTTGATGTAAGCATTTATAGTTTCTTTTTTGATATCAAAATCATTCAGAAAAGCATTTAAAAACTTGTACATTCTGGTAGCCGCACCAGAAGCTGGAACAAATTTTTTAATCTTGAAATTATCTTTTTGAGTATCAAAAAACAATGCTTTTTGTTTAAATTCATCTTCCGATAAACTCAAAATTCCGTCATTAATAGTTGCCGGTCTGATTAGGTTACTTTTTGAAATTCCCTTTTTGAAATTATTCAACTGTTTTAAAATAGTTTCAAAAGAAATTCCTCTGTTGAATATCTGAACAAAATCATCAGATGAGAAGTTGTTTTCTTTTGCCAATTCCAAATTGTCGATTATTGAAACTGCTTTCTTTAAACGACATTCTTTATCACCTGAAAGTGTTATAAATGGCTTTTTAGTATCAATTAAAGTTTGTTTAAAAACAGAAAACACGGTTTCTCTTCCGTTTGGAGTATCTCTAATATCATCTTTCTCCCAAGGGACGTCAATATCTGTTAGAAAAAACAAGTCATAATCATGCTTTAATGCTGCTTCATTTAAAAGCGGATCGCAGAAACCATAGTACATTTCAGAAAAAACTTTGGTTACCATTAAATTGGTATCACAGAATAAATATTTATTTGCTTTCGATAATTTTTCATTTTCTAAAGCAGCCTGTCCGTAAGCAATTGGCATCATATCATCAGCTACGCAAATGCGCTGATTCTCTTCCCATTTTTCTTGTAAATAGTCGCGTGCAAACTCAGGAACCCATTCGGTTTCATAATACTCTGCAAGCTGTTTTGCTAAAGTTGTTTTACCTGTACTTTCAGGTCCAAACAAAGCAATTTTTATGATAGTTGTTTTTTGCTGTCTAAGATCTTTCTCCATTCTAAATAAGCTGAAATAGCCAAAATTGTAAAAATTATATATTGAAGTGACAGCATCCCTAAGCCGCGATAAGCATAAAGAGGCACAACAATAATATCACCAATAATCCAAAGTGTCCAGTTTTCTATTTTTTTTCTGGCCATATACCACATTCCTGCAAAAAATATTCCTGACGAAACCATATCGACATAATTGTCTGGATGAATTTCGTAATCAAAATAGGTATAAATGCCGAAAACTACAAAAACGGTTACAATAAACAGTAAGATTCCAATTATTTTTTCATTAAAAGTTGTACGAGTAATTGGCAGATTGTCTTCAACAGTTCCTCCCTTTGCCCAAACATACCATCCGTAGATGCTCATAACTGAAAAATAGGCATTGATAATCATATCTCCTATGTAGCCTGCAATGTAAAGCAGATAAACCGAAATAACCGTTGCTACCAAGCCCGTTGGATAAACCCAAATATTTTCTTTTTTCGCAAACCAAACACTTAAAATTCCAAAAACAAATACTAAAAACTCCAAAGCAATATGCCATAGTGGAGCATTTTTATAACTATCTAGAAAAAAGTCAAGCATTTTGTGGTATTTAAAGGCGGTTAAAATCTATTATAAATCAAAGAAATGACTGTTGTTTTCAAAAGCAGTGCCAATTACAACCAAATCTGCACCAGCATTATGCGCTTTTTGAATTCCGTGCAAATCTACAATTCCTCCTCCAACAATAACAGGAATATCTATATTTTGAGCAACTAACTCAATCATTTCCAAAGGCACTGGATGTTTTGCGCCACTTCCTGCTTCTAAATAAATCAATTGGTTTCCTAACATTTCTCCCGCTTGAGCAGTTGCCAGAACCAAATCAAGATTTTCTCGGCTTAAAGGTTTCGTTTTACTAACGCGTGCTACAGCAGTTTCATTCCCGCTTTCAATCAAAATATATCCCGTAGAAATAACCTCCAGATTGGTTTTTTTTAAAATTGGTGCCGCTTGAACCTGATATTCGATTAAATAATCAGGATTACGACCCGACAACAATGATAAAAATAAAATACCATCTGCCTGAGGTGAAATCTGCGACGGATCGCCAGGGAACAAGATAACGGGTAAATTTGTTTTTTGTTTTAGCGCGGCAATCAATTCTTCTAAAATATTGTTTTGCACAATACTTCCGCCGACAAATATATGAGTAGCTGGTGACTCATTAATTTTTTCAATTAAATGCGTTACATTTTCCAGCAAAATTTTGTCTGGATCCAAAAGCACTGCAAGCAACTTTTGTCCGTTGCTTTTAGCTTCTAAAATCTGCTGCCGAATGGTTAGTAATTGTTCTTGCATCGTGGGTGTAAAAGTAAAAGTTTTTTAGTGCAGAAGAACTATTGTGAATGAATTATATTTGCAGACACCCCATTAACAATAAAAGTAACCATTTATGATCGCAGTTGAATTATTGCAGCGATATGGCGCCTTAAAAAAATCGTTCTCTAAAAATGAAATTATTTTTGAAGAAGGAAATCTGCCAACGCATTATTATCAGATTATTTCGGGCGAAATTAAAATGTGTAACTACAATGATGACGGACGCGAATTTATTCAGGGAATATTCTACAAAGAACAATCTTTTGGGGAACCTCCATTATTCTTAAATCAAAAATATCCTGCCAATGCAATTACGGTGGAAGAAAGCGAGATTTTGCTTCTTCTAAAACCTAATTTCCTAAAACTGCTCGAAGAAAATCCGTCGGTAAGCATTAAAATAATAGAAAACCTTGCGCAGCGCTTGTATTATAAATCGGTTATGGCGGCAGAAATTTCTACGCATGAACCAGAACATCGCGTTTTAAAATTAATCGATCACGGAATTGCTTATTTCAATTTCCAAAAAGACAAAAATGGTTATCTAATTAATTTTACCCGACAGCAAATAGGAGATTTAACGGGTTTACGTGTAGAAACCGTTATTAGAGCCATAAAAGCATTGGAAAAGAAAGGTGAATTAAAGATTATTAATCGAAAAGTATACAGATAAAAAAGTTCCTGTTTTATGATTTTAATCATAAAACGAAGCGCTGTTGTGGGCGTATCTTTGTCCTATAAAAATCTGAATATCATGACACTATACCACACAACATTCGACATTTTCAATAGAAATTATATGGGTTCTGCTGCAATGGCAGTAATTGGGCAAAGCTGTTTAGGAGGCGCTGCCGCAATGTATGTTTTATCTAACGGAACTTCTATTTTTCAAATGGTTCAATTAGCCATTATTGTTTTAGCTTGTATCTTTGTAAACACTTCAATTTTGGCACAAATGAAACACAAAGTAGTTTTCAATCTATTACTTTTGAGCTCAATTTTAAGCGTTGTATTTATTCTTTTAAACACCCTTTTTCTGTGAAAAAACAAATAGAAAACAGAGCAGATATTGCTTTTCTAGTACATACATTTTACGACAAAATAAGAGCCGATCAAGAAATCGGCTTTTATTTTAATGAAATCATTACCGATTGGGATTTACACTTGGAAAAACTAACTGATTTTTGGGAAACGAATTTATTTGCTGTCCGAAAATACAAAGGGAATCCGCATACTGTTCACAATGAAGTTGACGCTCATTTTGACGAAAAAATCACAGCAAACGAATTTGGCATCTGGCTAAATCATTGGTCTCAAACACTAGACGAACATTTTGAAGGCGAAAATGTAGAAACGCTAAAGAGACGCGCACGAAAAATGAGTACTTTTTTATATGTGAGTATGTTTCAACATAGACAGAAAGAAAGTGAAGTTTAAGTCATTGCGAGGAACGAAGCAATCACACTTTGCCAAATCAATCATCGTGAGGTTGCTTCGTTCCTCGCAATGACAAGATTGCGGAAAATTGGAATTTGGAATTTGAAAAAAAACTTGAATTTTATTTCTCAAAAGCATAAACCAAAGTAAACTTACCTTCAAAATTATTCGATTCGATTTCCTGATAATGCACATTAAAATCCTTTATCAGATTATCAAAATGAAGACTTGCCTGCGTTTGGGTTTCCTCCAAAGAAAAGTTGTTCACGTTTATGTGATCTTTAAAACTTATACCTTTTTCATTTCTTATTTTAAAGATCGCTTCTTTGGCTCCCCAGATTACGGTAAGTTTTTTTATGTATTCTTCTACAGAAGACGGATTTAAGTAAGCACATTCAAAATCTGTAAATTTATCTGCAATTCTCTGAATTTTATAGCGTTGCAATTCCATATCAATTCCAACCGTTTCTTCGCTTATAATTATAGCCGCAAAATGATATGAATGCGTTATTGAAATATAATTATGACAATCAAAATACGGTTTCCCAAATTCGTCATAATGAAGATCTTTATCTGTAAAGCCCATTTCCTGAATCAGCATGCGAACGCTCAAAAAAGCACGCTGATGCATTTCAGACTTCATTCCGTTTAATCTCTTTTGTGTTTTTTCTTTTAAAAAAACCACTTGGCTCAATAATTCCTCAAGAGATTCTGTTATTTCCCAAATTAAGATTTTAGTCGTTTCATTGAATTGTATGGTCTGAAATAGAGGCATTTTTTTTAATTGTAAATTATAAATGGTGAATGGTGAATTTTTAAAACCATATAAGTCATATAAGAAAATATAACTTTGGGTTAAAAATATGTCTTAAGTAAATTTAAGCAATTCTCCGTTAAGGTTTAAAGCTAAGAATGTTTTAAATGAACTTATATTACTTATATGGTTCAAATTATTATACGCAATTAGCGACAAAGGTAACAGTTGAGAATCTTTTTAAATGAACTTATATCACTTATATGGTTCAAATTATTAAAGCAATTAGCAACAAAGGTAACAGTTAAGAATCTTTTTAAATGAACTTATATCACTTATATGGTTTAAAAACGATTCCTAAACTAACATTCTAAAGATTAAGAAATTAAAGATTTCACAAAACTTACAGAAAATAGTAAAATTCAAAAGCTATTCCTTAAATTTGCAAAAAAATTACATTTACACAAATATAATATAAATGAGTACTACAACTACGCCTTATGTGGCTTTCAAAGTAAAAGACATTTCTCTAGCGGCTTGGGGAAGAAAAGAAATTGAACTAGCTGAAGCTGAAATGCCAGGTTTAATGGCACTTCGTGCTGAATATAAAGACGAACAACCACTTAAAGGTGCGCGTATCGCTGGATGTTTACACA
This sequence comes from uncultured Flavobacterium sp., assembly GCF_946479975.1. The sequence goes on along the minus strand of NZ_CAMLIX010000026.1, from coordinate 3,985 downwards.
TGACGATTCAAACTGCTGTTTTGATCGAAACTTTAATCGCCCTTGGTGCAGAGGTTACTTGGTCTTCTTGTAACATTTTCTCTACTCAGGATCAGGCTGCTGCTGCTATTGCTGCTGCTGGAATTTCAGTTTACGCTTGGAAAGGTCTTGACGAAGAATCATTTGACTGGTGTATTGAGCAAACTTTATTCTTTGGTGAAGACAGAAAACCATTGAACATGATCCTTGACGACGGTGGAGATTTAACAAACATGGTTATCGATCGTTACCCAGAATTAGTTGCTGGAATCAAAGGTCTTTCTGAAGAAACTACAACTGGTGTTCACAGACTTTACGAAAGAGTAAAAGCTGGAACTTTACCAATGCCTGCAATCAACATTAACGATTCTGTTACTAAATCTAAATTTGATAACAAATACGGATGTAAAGAATCTGCTGTAGATGCTGTACGTCGTGCAACTGACTTAATGTTAGCTGGAAAAAGAGTTGTTGTTTGCGGATATGGTGACGTTGGAAAAGGAACTGCAGCTTCTTTCAGAGGTGCTGGTTCTATTGTAACAGTTACTGAAATCGATCCAATTTGTGCTTTACAAGCTGCAATGGACGGTTATGAAGTTAAAAAATTAAACACTGTAATTGCAAATGCTGATATCATCATTACAACTACAGGAAACAAAGATATCGTTCTTGGAGAGCACTTCGAGCAAATGAAAGATAAAACTGTTGTTTGTAACATTGGTCACTTCGACAACGAAATCGACATGGCTTGGTTAAACAAAAACCACGGTGCATCTAAAATCGAAATCAAACCACAAGTTGACAAATACAACATCAACGGTAAAGATATCATCATTCTTGCTGAAGGTCGTTTAGTAAACCTTGGTTGTGCTACAGGTCACCCAAGTTTTGTAATGAGTAACTCATTTACAAACCAAACTTTGGCTCAAATCGAATTATGGAACAACAGTGCAGCTTATAATAATGACGTTTACATGTTACCAAAACATTTAGATGAAAAAGTTGCTGCTTTACACTTAGCTAAATTAGGCGTTGAACTAGAAGTTTTACGTGACGATCAAGCTGCTTACATTGGTGTAGAAGTTCAAGGTCCATTTAAACCAGAATACTACAGATATTAATTAGTTTTAGATTGTAGATTTCTGATTTTAGATTTCATTAAAATCATATATCAAACCCGACAGATTTTTAAAATCTGTCGGGTTTTGTTTTTAAAATAAAAAAGAAGGCAAATTAATTTGACATTCTTTTTTATTTTTAAAATATAAATATATTTTTGAGCACCAAAATCAAAAAGATGAAAACCCGCCTGATTGTATTATTAATCATATTATTACCTTTTTTCTCAAACGCTCAAGCAGATTACAGCATGCAATTGCCAATTCATGATCCAATTACTGGAAGACCAATGTCTCGTCAAAATACTCCAAAATTGGAAACTGTGAAACCTCTTTCTCGAAATTATAAAGAAAAAGTGCAGGCCAAATTAGAAAAAGAAGAAAGGAAACTCGTAAAACTCGCAGAGAAATCATGGGAAATTGAACTGGATTTAAGAGCAGAAAAAACGACATTAAAGACTCTCGAAAATAATACTAATAATCCTGATCATGAAAAAAATATTGCAAAACAAAAAGAGCTAATAACTAAACTTGATGAAGAACTAAAAAAAGCAAAAGCTGAAGAAGAAATAAGTTCAAAAAAAGTAGCCGATTTAGAACTTGCTTTAGAAGACGCAAAATTTAAAAGAACAGAATAATAAATACCATTTACAAACCCGACAGATTTTAAAACCTGTCGGGTTTTGTTTTTCAATCTAAAATCCAAAACCAAGAAATCTAAAATCATTTGGGCGTGCCACCATCCCGATAAGAGGGCAAAAATACTTTACGTGTATTCGCCCTCTTATCGGGATACTGTCGGGCTATCCGCGCTACTTCGGTAGCCTACTCCTATCCCTCACGCTCACGTAGTACAAGAACCACTTAATTTAACAAGACATTTACAGGTTTTTTATTTTTATAAATTTAAATTTGAAATATAAATTCAGAAAAATGATCGAAGAAATTATATGTGATATCCACGGCTCAAAAGAAATGGCATTTTCTTGTATTCATATCGCCATGGCAATTGACCAAAAAGAAAAAGTCGGATTTTATTATTCAGAAGCTGAAGGAGATCTTCCTCAAATTGCTTGGTGTAATTCCTGCGAACAATATCTTCTGAATAACGGCGAAGAATGGACAGAAACTTTTCAATCTCTAGCCGATTTCAAAATGTTATGTTCCGATTGTTTTGACGAAGCAAAAAATAATGAAGAAGAAATTCATCTTAGATAAATTATGAAAAAGATTATTGCCCTTTCTATATTCTTTCTGTTTAACTCTTTGGTATTTGCCCAAAGCAATGACGTCTGGATTGCATTTCCCAATAAAGACACCACATTAACCGGATTTAAAGATAAAAACGGAGTAATTAAAATTGAACCCAAATTTTCGGGTTTTACAACTGCCCGCAAATTCGAAAATATAATGGCCGTTACAGAAGAAAAAGAAAATGGATGGAAAAACTATTATTTAACCAAACAAGGAAAAATTGTTGGGCAAGACAGCTTATATGTTTTTGATAATGGTCCAGACTGCGAAAACGAAGGTTTTATAAGATTTACAGATCCTAAAACAGACAAAATGGGAGTCTTTAATGCCGAAGGAAAAATTGTAATTCCAGCACAATACAGCGCTTTAACTAAAGTTATAAACGGAATGATCATTGCCCTAAAAGATGCTGAAAAAGAACAAGACGGAGAACATTTTTTTTGGAAAGGCGGAAAAGAATTCCTAATCGATATCAACAATAAAATCTTGGTTGAAAATTTCACTCTCAATGATGATTTGAATTTTTATTCTATAGAAAAATCAAAAGAACCAAGCAAAGACAAAACAAGAGATAATTTTCTTGGAATAGATGGACAATATTATTCGTTTGTAAATTATGAAAAGGAATTTAAATCTTGGCTAGAAAATACTTTACTGAAAGACTTATCTAAAGCCAATTTAGAAAAACATTCATTTGATAAAATTACCTACTGGAAAGAACCGGACGGTTGGAAAAGCGAATCTAAAACTAAATTTCTTCATCAGAATTACACGCTTCTAAAATTAAAACTACAGCAATTAAATTCAATCAAAACAGATTATTTTATCACGTCAGACGGGTTAAATCAGTTCATCTTTGAAACTATTGAATATGACCTTTACTTTAACAATTGTCGCGAATCAAAAGATTGGCAATATCCTGTCAAAAGCATCATTATAAATCCAAAAAACAAAACCGATTTAGGTCAAGATCATTTCGAGTTTTTGCGCATAGAAAACGGTTATAAATTGATAAGTGTATCAACTGCAAAAAATGATTTGAAATAATTCATTTTGGTTTAAAGCTTATATTTGTAAAAAGCAAAAAACATGAAGAATTTTCTATTTCTATTCGCTGCCATAATTTTCGAAATCATTGCAACTTCTGCATTAAAGAAATCCGAAGAATTCACAAAATTGCTTCCGAGTATTATTACCATAATTGGTTATTGCGGTGCATTTTATTGCTTGAGTTTTGCCATTAGGACTATTCCCGTTGGTTTTGCTTATGCTATTTGGTCTGGAGTCGGCATTGTTTTAATCACGATAATTGGTGCTATTTTCTTCAAAGAAATTCCAGATTTACCAGCGATTATTGGTTTAGCATTAATTATAATTGGTGTTATTGTTATTAATGTTTTTTCTAAAACTGTGGCGCATTGAAATAATCTCGCAAAGGCGCAGAGGCGTAAAGTTTATTTCTAAGTTTTACTAATCTTTGCGTAGATACTTTGCGTTCCTTCGACTTCGCTCAGGATGACAATATTGTAAAAAAACTTTGCGCCTCTGCGACTTTGCGAGCAGAAAAAAAACTTCCAAACTTTGCGTAAATCTTT
>NZ_CAMLIX010000025.1 GCF_946479975.1 uncultured Flavobacterium sp. | reverse complement strand
TATTATCATTTAAAAAATAATTTTTTAAAATTTGTGCAATTCGTGGCAAAAAAAAATCCTCTAAATCTGCATAAAAAAATTAATCTACCGTAAATTCAATAAACAGTTTGTTTTTGTTTAAAATACTGAATATCAATATTGTATATTTGCGTTTTAATTAAATACAATCGGTTATGATTAAATTTAGTTTTGCCGTTCTTCTTTTTACGGCTGGTGTTTTTGCACAAGAAAATAAAATTGATGCTGGTATTCGCAAACAACTTGAAGGTTACAATACATCTTTCGCGAAAGCTTTAATTGAAAACAATCAAGATGTTATTTTAAAATCTTATACAGACCAAACTGTATTGATGCCGGAACACAGCCGACAAAGAGTGGGTAAAATAGCAATAGCTGATTTTTATACACGATGGTTAACGCAGGCAAAAGTCAATTCGTACCAAAAAACAATTGTCGATTTACAGGATTTTGGAGATTACGTTTTAGAAATTGGAAATTTTACCGAAAACCTGCATTTGAAAGACTTAAAACCGTATGATTATTTAGGAAAATATATGGTTTTATGGAAGAAAAATTCCAAAAATAAAATGACAATTTCCGCTGAAATTTGGGGTTCCAATAGTTATTTTGATGATCGGCTTATTCCTGAAATTGATGATAATTCGATTCCTTCAACGAAAGTTTACACTTCATCAGATCAATTAATTTCAGAAGTAATCGAAAGAAACAACTCCATTAAAAATTTGGTTCAAAAAAGGTTAGGAGCAGAGCATTCTAAAATATTTGCGCCAGACGCGATGTATTTAACGTATTATACGCCAATCCTTTCGGGAGAAAAAGACATTACGGCTTACTTTACAGAACACGAAAAACCTGGAACTTTAAGCATTGATAATATATCCATTCAAACTTCGGGCGTTATCGTAACTAAAAGTAAAAAAGCCATAATAGAATTCGGTTTTTACAGCGTAGACTGGAGCGATGGCGATAAAAACGGTAATGTAAAAGGAAAAAGTATTAACGTTTGGAAGAGAAATGCTGAAGGACAATTGATGCTTTTTCGACAAATGGTGAATCATGATTAATTAATTTTTTAATTTTTGATTTTCCTATAATACACCTGCTTTTAGAACGATTTACGTCATCAGATTTTCTAAAAAAACAATTTCCTTCTTGGATAAACAATAAAGCATCCTATCTTTGTGGCTGATTTTGGTCTGTTTTTTCTTCAGAAAAAATAGTTAAAAGGGAATCAGGTGCAAATCCTGAACAGACCCGCTACTGTAAGTTCTACACAAAATCTTTGAACATTACTAATGCCATTGTTCCTTTAGGGATGAGAAGGCCGTTTAAAGATAGAATAAGTCAGGAGACCTGCCACGATCACATAGTTTAAAACTTTCGTGGTATGAAGTTGATGACAAAGATAATGACCAGCTGTTTTGCAGCGGGGTCAATTCTACGTTTATGTAATTACTCCATCACTTAAGTTATTTTATTAATTAGTGATGCGTAATTTTGAAGAAAACCCTTTTAACCGTTTTTATTTTAATTTTTCCTTTCTGGCTTTTTTCGCAAGCTGTGACTGATAGTTCACGAGTTTTAAAAGAAGTTATTTTAAAAGGAAAGCCTTATCAGGAAGTGATTCCGGTGCAAAGCCTTTCGGGCGTTCTGCTCGAAAAACTGGCAAGTCATAATGTCGCCGATGCGCTTCGTTATTTTGCCGGCACTCAAATCAAAGATTATGGTGGCGTCGGCGGACTTAAAACGGTTGATGTTCGTAATATGGGAACGCATCATGTTGGTGTTTTCTATGACGGAATCCAGCTTGGGAATGCGCAAAATGGCGTTACGGATCTTGGAAAATATTCGCTTGACGATATGGAATCTTTGACGATGTACAATGGTCAAAAAAGTGAAATATTTCAGTCGGCTAAAGATTTTGCTTCGGCTTCAGCCATTTATTTAAAAACGAAACGTCCTGTTTTTACTGGTTCAAAAAAGACGAATTTATTGGTTCGCTACAAAACCATGTCAATCAATTATCACGATCCTTCTTTTAGATGGGAACAAAAACTGAGCGACAAAGTAAGCATGAGCGTAAGTTCAGAATACATCAAATCAAACGGTCAGTATAAATTCAGATACAAAAGAAAAAATTTAGACGGTACAACCGCTTATGATACGACTGCAACGAGGTGGAACAGTGATATTGAAGCTTTCCGTTTTGAATCTGGTGTTTACGGGAAACTGAATAAGGGCACTTGGGACGCCAAAGTCTATTATTATGATTCTGAAAGAGGTGCGCCAGGTGCGATTGTAGAGAATAAGTTTAAAGACGGATTTAGACAATTTGATAAGAATTTTTTCGGACAGGCTTTTTTAACAAAAGACGTTTCTGAAAAGTATAAATTTCAATTAAAAGGAAAATTTGCTTACGATTACACACATTACATTGCCAGAGATACGACCAATGTTTTAGGCGAAACCGTAACCGAGGGCGCACAGTCTGATGATAGTTATTTTCAGCAGGAAGCCTATTTCTCTGCCGTAAATATGTACAGTATTTTACCCACTTGGGATGTTTCGCTTTCGACCGATTTTCAATACAATAAATTAAATGCAACCAGAAGAGGAATTGAAACCCAATTTTCTTTTCCACAGCGTTATACGGCGCTGGTTTCTCTTGCCACTTCTTATCGCTATGAAGGTTTTAAAGTTTTAGGAAATGTACTCGCAACCCGCGTTATCGAAGAGGTAAAATTCAATGCCAAAGCGCCAAACAAAACCGAATTTACGCCTGCTTTATTTCTTGGTTATACTCCTTTTAAAAAATACGATTTCAATTTAAGAGCGTTTGCAAAACGAATTTTCAGAATGCCGACTTTCAACGATTTGTATTACACCATGGTAGGATCAAGTACTTTACGACCGGAATATATGAACCAATACGACGTTGGTTTTACGTATAACTTCCCCGTAAGGGAAAGCTTTTTTGACAAATTCTCGATTCAGGCAGATGGGTATTATACCAATACAAAAGATAAAATTGTAGCAGCACCGACAGGAAATTTATTCCGTTGGATGATGACGAATATTGGGCAGGTAAAAGGAAAAGGAATTGAAACGGTTGTAAATCTCGAAACACATATTGACAAAGTAAATCTTGCTGCAAATCTTACTTATACGTATTCTCAAAGCCAGGATTTTACCAAATTTTCTGGTTTAGAATTGTCTTCTTACGGCGATCAGATTCCGTACACGCCTTGGCATAGCGGTTCAGGAATTTTAAATGCGAGTTATGAATCGTGGAACTTCAATTACAGTTTTATTTATGTTGGAAAACGCTACAACGGAAACGTAAATAATATTAAAGTGAATGAAGTTCAGCCTTGGTACACGCACGATTTGGCGGTTCAAAAAGCATTCACTTTTAAGACCTGCAAAATGAACGCGACAGTTGAAGTTAATAACGCTTTCAATCAGCAATATGAAGTCATTTACAATTATCCGATGCCGGGAAGAACATTCAAATTTATAATCAGTTTTGAGTTATGAAAAGGAACATTATAAAAATAGTATTTAGCGTATTTATTGCAATTTCTCTGGTTTCCTGTCGTGAAGATGAAACGGTTTTTCTTTCTTCAGATGTTAGCGTTGCGGCGCCGAGAAGTGATGGCAAGATTGAAGGTTTTTATCTTCTCAACGAAGGTAATATGGGAATGAACCGAGCGAGTATCGACGTTTTCAATTATAGAACAGGAAATTATACCACCGATGTTTATTCTGAAAGAAATCCTTCTGTTGTAAAAGAATTGGGTGATGTTGGAAACGATATTCAAATCTATGGCAATAAGGTGTATGCGGTAATCAATGTTTCGAATAAAGTTGAAGTTTTGGACAAATGGACGGCAAAACGAATCAAAAAAATCGATATTCCGAATTGCCGTTACGTGGCTTTTTACAAAGACAAAGCGTATGTGAGTTCTTATGCAGGGCCGGTTGCGATAAATCCGAATGCGGAAATTGGGTTTGTTGCAGAAATAGATACGACTTCATTAGAAATAAAAAGAAAGGTAAACGTTGGTTATCAACCGGAGCAAATGGTGGTGCACAACGGGAAATTATATGTGGCAAATTCGGGTGGTTATAGGGTTCCGAATTATGATCGAACTGTTTCGGTTATTGATTTGGAAACTTTCACAGAGATCAAAAAAATAGATGTCGGAATCAATTTGTACAGCATGGAAATTGATAGCCGTGGAGATATTTATGTAAGTTCAAGAGGCGATTACTACAATACGCCGTCGAATCTTTTTGTAATTGATACCAAAACCGACGAAAAGAAAATGCAGCTTGATATTCCAGCTTTAGGCATGTGTATGGTTGATGACTTACTCTATTATTACAGCGTTTCTTGGAGTTATCTCACGAATAGTAATAAGATTACATACGGAATTCTCGATACCAAAACCAAAAAAATAATCAGCGACCAAATTATTACAGACGGAACCGACAAGAAAATCATGATTCCGTACGGACTTCAGGTAAATCCCGAAACGAAAGAAATCTACATTACCGATGCACAGAATTATGTGGTAACAGGTTACATCTATTGTTTTACGCCAGATGGTAAACTGAAATGGAAAACTACAGCAGGAAATATTCCCGCGCATATTGCTTTTATAACCAAAAAATAAAAATATGAATCAACTATTTTTTAAGTATTGTCAAATAATGGTATTGGCTTTTGCTGCGATAACGCTGGTAAATTGTTCTGGCGGAGATAACGATAATTCTGAATCTGGCGGAGGAGAACCAGCGGTAAACGAATTTAAAACAACGCGTTTTGCAATTGTTACTTTAAGTCCGAAAACGACGGCTGGTGCAGATGCAGTTTACAATTGGGAAATCGAAAGTGTTTCTTCAGAAAATTATTCTTTAGTCAACACCAATTCAAAAGAAACTTTATTTGCCGCGACTTCAGAAGGAACGTATCAATTTAAGGTTTCTATTACAGACAAAGGAACTACTCAGACGCAAAAAGTTACGGTTATTGTTGGTTTAGAAACCAAAGAATTTAAAAGTTATATCGCCAAAGTTTTTGAGTTTAAACCCGCTCCAGGACAATTTGTAAACGATCTTCCAGTTGCAAATGACGGCGATTCTGCTGATCGAATTTTGACAAGAGTCAATTCCTACTTAGCCAAACAAAACGGAGATTTGATTTCGCTTGGCGCTTTTGGCGGCTATGTTGTTTTTGGTTTTGACCACAGTATTGTAAACATAAAAGGGAAACGAGATTTTAGAGTTTTAGGAAATGCTTTCTGGGCGCAGGCAAACCCGAATCCGAATGTAGAATTGAGAGGCGGAAGCAGTGAAGCGGGTGTGATCATGGTTTCTTACGATAAAAACAAGAACGGACTTCCAGATGATGAATGGTACGAAATTGAAGGCGGTGGTCATAAAATGGCAAAAACAATTCGCAATTATGAAATTGCGTATTACAAACCAGACCCAAATAAAATTCCAGTTCCTGGCGGTGGCACAGGAACGGTTCTTTTTACTGATTTGGAATATATTTATTGGAAAGACAATCAAGGAAAGGCAGGCTATTTGGCACAAAACAATGCCTACAATCACTCTTTAGAATATTGGCCAAAATGGCAAAAAGATCAGGCGACAATCACTTTTAAGGGAACAAGACTGCCAGACAATGCTGTAGACGAAAGCGGTACAGGAAGTTATTTTGTTCAATACGCCTTTTTATACGGCTACGCTGATAATGCCCCAAACAACGACGATGATTCTGCTATAGATATTGATTGGGCAATTGACAGCAATGGTAGTAAAGTCAAACTTCCAGCGATAGATTTTGTAAAAGTTTACAATGGTTTAAACCAGCAGGCAGGATGGCTCGGCGAAACTTCAACAGAAATCATGGGCGCAACCGACTTGCATCTTTTGGGAGAAAATATTCCAACGAGGTGATTTTTGCGTGAAATTTTTAAACACATAGAGACATAGTTTGTAGGATGCTTTATAAAACGCGTTTCACTTGTTTAAATACACATAGTGACTATGTGAAAGAAATGAATTTCTCTTTGAAGGTCTTTTTTAGACATAAAACCTATGTCTCTCTATGTGTTTAAAATTAAGCTCAATTTTAGCATTGAGTTTTAACTATTATCAAATCAACTTATTATAATCAATTTATGAAAAAAAATGTTACCCGAATTTTAGCGCTGGCATTTGCATTTGCCTTTATTGGATGCAGCAGTGACGACAAAGACGAAAATGCGAATGTGATCGCCATTACGCTTCAAGAAAAGTATGAAACGCCAACTTTCACGGTTTTAGATATAACGGCTTCAGATGCTGGTGCTACTGCAAAATATGAATGGATTATGACTAAAAATCCAGTAAACCAAGTAACTGATTCGATTGTTGGAGATGCAAAAGATTTAAGATTTACACCAATTTATGCAGGATCTTATGAATTTAAATTGAATGTTACGGCAGACAATAAAAAAGGGAGTAAAAGCACTGTTGTGAATGTGAGTAATGAAACAAAAAATTTCAATCCGTACATCACACGTATTTTTGACTTTGATCCAGCTCCGGGAATGTTTGCCAATGATCTTTACAAAGATGGCAATACGAAAGAAGATGTAATGAAAACCGCGTTAGGAAGAATCAACGAAACCAATGTGGGATATTTGTTAGACTTAGGTGGTTTTGGAGGTTCAATTGTGGTTGGTTTTGACCATACTGTTGTGAATGTTTCGGGAACAAGCGATTTCAGAATTTATGGAGGAGATGTAACAAATCCGACAGGTTCTAAAGCAAATCCGCCGGCACCAGGATTGATTTTTGTGGCTTACGATAAAAATAAAAACGGAAAGCCCGATGCAGAAGAGTGGTATGAAATAGCAGGAAGTCAGCACGCTAAGTCCACTACAATTAAGAATTTTAAAATTACCTACAATAAAAAACCAATTGGAGAACCAGTAGTTACTGCAAGTGCGCTTTGGTTGGATTATGAACATTTGTATTGCGAAAACAATCAGGATAAAAAATACTATTTGTCTAGACCAAGAGCTAAAAAAGAGTTTTATCCGTTATGGGCGACACAAACTTCGGTTTCTTATGAAGGTTTAAAACTAGATGTAGATTTTAAAACCGCACGAGCAGGGCAGACCACACTTTGGTTTTCGACTCCGCCACAATGGGGATATGCAAATGCAATAAACCCAGATATTGATATTGACTGGGCAGTAGATAAAAACGGAAACAAAGCCAATCTTCCAGGAATCGATTTTATAAAAGTGGTGAACTGCGTGAGCGAACCAATGGGACTTTGCCAGCAGCAATCTTCAATGGCAACTGTTTTTGCGGGAGCAGGAGACCTTCATATATTAAAAAAATACAATTTAAAACAAGCAAATAAATAAGACCATGAAAAAGTATTTAAAATATAGTTTAACTCTAATGGCTCTTATTGTTTTTTTAGCCTGCAGTAATGACGATTCTAAACAAGAAGAAATTGTAGCGCCAGTAAAAGACCCTGCAATTGCTGTAAAATTGGTATCAGAATTTGCAGTACAGCAATACAATGCTGTAGCGATTTCTCCAGAAGTAACCATCGAAAATGCTAACGGAAAAACAGAAATATACCAATGGTCTATTAAAGTTACAGGTAAAGATGGCGTTGCAAAAGATTCTATTATTGGTGATACTAAAACGTTACAATTTATTACACCAAAAGCAGCAGATTTTGTAATAGATCTAAAAGTAAGTATTGATAAAATAGAGCAAAAAGCATCTACAAAAGTAAAAGTTTCACAAACAGGAAAAACCTACACAGCAAAAGCATTAAAGCTTATCGATTTTATGCCGGCACCAGGCCACAATATAGACAGTTACAGTACAAAAGAAGAAGCTTTTGCAGCAACTCAGGAAAATTTAAAAAATGAAGGCATCGTATATCTGGGAACTTTTGGTGGTTATATTACGACAGCATTTGACCACACCGTGGTTAATGCTTATGGCAAACGCGATTTCACTGTTAAAATGTCAGCGGGTTCTGCTACAATAAAATATTCTCCTGTAAGCATTGCTGTGGCATATGATGCTAACAAAAACGGTATTGCCGATGAAAATGAGTGGTATGAAATTGCAGGAAGCGAATACAACAAATCGACTACAGTTAAAAATTATGAAGTCACTTATTCTAAACCAAATGAAAGTGCAGTTCCTGTAAAAGGTACAAAAGCTTGGCAGTACGATGTAGCCTATCTTCCGTGGAAAGACAATAAAAACGGATCGGGAGCTATTACAAAAACAGAGAACCGTAAGTACATACAATATTTTCCAGAATGGATTACAAGTTCTTATACTTTAAAAGGAACAAAAGTATATATACCAACAAAAGATGTAAGTGATGGAGCAGGAACTAGTTATAATGTAGGAACCTTCGATTGGGGTTACGGCGGTATAAAAGATCCTTCGATAGATATTAGCTGGGCTGTTGATAAAGACGGGAAGAAAGTACACTTGCCGGGAGTTGATTTTGTAAAGGTGTATGTTTCTACTTTTGAAGCTTTAGGAGCTAACGACTTATTGACAAGTATTTTTGAAGAAGTTTCAGATCTAAATTTTCCGAAACAGTAAATAATTCTATTAACCCTAAATTTTATAAATAATGAAAAAAGTAATTTGTTTTTTGACCTTAGGTCTAATGCTTGGATTTTCATCTTGCAGCAGTGATGACGATGTTCTAAACAGCGAAAGTTCTAGTTCAGCAGTATCAAACAATTCAAAAACGGCAAGAACAGCTGTTACAGATCCTGCAATTGGAACGACTACAACGCTAAATTTAACAAGCGCTTTATTAAGCAGCGGAATCACAACAACTGGAGGGAAATATTGGGAAAACACCTATGTTTCGAACACCAATTTAAACGTAGATATTTTTACATTTTCACACACCGCTACTTCTGCAGGTTACAATTATTGGGACGGATTTATCGTTTCTAATGTTAATGACATTACCAATTACGGATCTGGTAGTGGTGCAGGCGGATCTGATGGATGGGTGCCTCATCAATGGGGAACTATGGCAGGAAGCGGTTTTGGAACGGCTTCTACAACGACTCCGGGAACACCTGGAACTTCTGGAGATCCTTACATTGTGGCGTATTGGTCTAGTTATTTAGATCCTACAGCGCCAGAAGGAACTACATTTTCAGAATCTAGTTTTTCAAACTGGATTAAGATTGGAAATACGGGAATTTACAAAGTTGAAGGTCTAAAAATCAACATGCATCCTTGGCCTTATTACGGCTGTTTGTACGGAGACGGATTTGCACAGCCTTTTACTTCAGGTGATCATTTTGAATTATTAATTTATGGTGTAACTTCAAACGGAAGCATTACAGCTCCAGTCACGCAGACGCTAGCAGATTATACAGGATCGTCTTTGGTTATGCCAACAGGATGGATAAGTGTTGCAGCAAATAAACTGCAAGCTTTAGGAAACGTTAAATACCTTGTGTTTCAAATGTCTTCATCAGATTCAGATCCACTTTATGGAATGAACACTGCAGCTTATTTCTGTTTGGATAAGCTTTCAGTAAAAAGAATCAATTAAAAAATTATAAACCCCTTTGCAAAACTTGTAAAGGGGTTTCAATTTAAGATCAGTATATTTACTTGTAAAACAATTTGATTATGAAGGCACTGATTATTGGAGCAACGGGTTCTACGGGAAAACAATTGGTTGAAAAGCTTTTAGAAGATAAAGAGTATACTGCAGTTTCTATTTTTGTGAGGCGTCCTTTAGGAAAATTACATCCTAAATTGACAGAACATATTGTTGATTTTTCTGCTGTAGATTCTTTTCAGGACTTAATAACTGGCGATGTGCTTTTCAATTGTCTTGGAACAACTTTAAAAGATGCAGGTTCAAAAGAAAAACAATGGAAAATAGATTTTGATATTCCGGCTCAATTTGCAGCAATTGCTAAAACAAACCAAGTTAAAACGCTGGTCTTGGTTTCTTCTTACGGAGCTTCGGCTAAAAGCAGTGTTTTTTATTCTAAAATGAAAGGCGAACTCGAAGAAAGCATCAATAATCTTCATTTTCCGCAATATATCATTTTTAGACCAGGACCTTTAATTCGCGAAAATACCGATCGTTTAGGCGAAAAAATATCTGTTAAACTCATTAAAATTTTAAACGCCATCGGACTTTTTAAAAATATAAAACCCATAACAACAGAATTTCTAGCAATCAAATTAGCAAAAGCTCCAAAAGTAATTCCAACTGGAACCACAACATTAGAGTTGGACCGCATTATTTCGCTTTAGTTTTTAAGATTTTATGTTTGAAATAAGAATTGTTATTAGAAATATATTTTCAATTATTGCTTTATAAATCGGCTGCAAAAGCTACAGTTTTCGGATTGTCAGGCAGATAAAAGATCTCTGCTTTTGTCTGACTTGTTTTGTGAAGATTTATTAGTTTCACGATTTTTCTGATTGTACTTTGCTGCATTTGGTTCTTTTCGTCTGTAAATTGAACTCTAAAAGCAACAACTGGCTGTTCATTTACATAACTTCCAGTTTCATTAGCACTCAATATCGTTGCTGTTGTTTTTATTCCTTTTAGTTTTAAGAAAATCTCATCATGGCCTACACCATTTTTTTGTCTGCTCGTGCTTACAATAATTAGTCGAATTATAGATAACACTAAGAGCGAACTAATTGGGCAGGTAATTAAAGGATGCAAAACAGACATAAAAAGCCAGCTCATTCCAAAACCTTCTGTTTGGTAAGCATAAAAATAATAAAATACCACGACACATACATTTATTACAAAAACCAGTGTTTTTAAAATTACATGAGATAGTCCAATAGAACAGTTTGAATCTGCAAGAGTAAAATAAGGAGGATGTTTCAAGTGGCTATCAATTACGAGATTTAGATTTTTTCCTTTTTCAAAACGATTTTCTTGAGGTTTTGTATCAATTGCAACTGTTTTGTGTTTGATTTCTGTATTTGATAAATTTTTAAAAGATAATTCAAGTTCGCATTTTGGGAACTTTGAATTTGGTTTGGAAATTATTTTGGCATTTAAAATTTTGGCTTCGCGTAAAACTCCGCTGATTTTAATCTTCTCAATATTTCTTTTAAAATCAAAAAGCGAGATAAAATATTTTTTAATAAATAACACAAACAGAACCAGCCATAAAACAATAGAAAGTCCTAGTAAACCAAATGCTAAGTAAGGATTTTTGTTCTTTAATAATTCAAGTGAATATGCGTCACTAGTAGAATAATATAGAAGTATTGGGAATGGAATTGCATAAAAAAAAGCAAAAATTCTCCAAAATAAGGGTATGGTAGTATTAGTCATAGATATTTAATTTTAAAATTTTACTAATCTAAATCATCTGCAAAAGCAACTATTTTAGGGTTGTCAGGAATATATATTATTTCTATTTCTTCTTGTGAAGCGGTATTAAGTTTAAGAAGACTAACTACTTTTTTTAGAGTGCATTGATGAACATGCTTTTTCTCATCGTAAAATTGTAAATCAAAAGCTACCCTTGGCTGTTCATTGATATACGATGTTATCTTGGTGTCAAGGACTTTTGCCTTGATCTTAATTCCTTTAAATTTAAAAAGTGCAGCTTTCTGTCCTGTATGCACATTGAGGGTTTGCATTAATAATCGAAGACCAATCCACGTAGCAATTAAAATTGTTGGAGAAAGTAATAATGGATGTTTAATAGATAAAAATCGCCAGCCCATTCCTTGATTTTCGGATGTATAAGCATAAAAGTAGAAATAGACTACAACGGCAATAAAAAGAACAAGAAATAGTGACCTAATAACAATACTTTTAGTATTAACCTTATTGGTTGAGGATTCAAAAGAAAAGTAGGGAGGGAATTTAATACTTTCGTCAAGCATTATCGAAAGACTTTTTCCAGCTTCAAAGCGCTTTTCATAAGGTTTCGAATCAATAATACGGAAGTTTTTTTCTTTTATTTCTCTATGCGATAAATTTTCAAATGATAAGTCTAAATCATAAACAGGAAAATTTGAACTTGTTGTGGAGATTTTCGAAGCATTTAAAATTTTAGCTTCTCGTTTCACTCCACTGTATTTTAACTTTTCTAAGTTATTATTCATTACAAAAGGCATTATAATAGCTCTGTAAAAAAAATACCCGAAAAGTAATAACCATAAACTTATAGTTAACACAAGCAATCCCAATGAAATTTTAGGATCTCTATTTTGTAAGTATTGAATTGAAAAGTCCGAATTTCCAGAATAATAATGTAATAGGGGGTAAGGTATAAGACAGAAAAAAAAGAAGATGGACCAAAAAATATTTCCAAAGTTTTTCATTTTTTATACTATTTATTTTGTTAATTTTTAAAATTGAAACAAAAGTTATTTTTTAAATTAATTAGGAGTTTGTTTATTTTACTAGTGTGATTAGTATACTTTCTTTAATTTATCATTTAATAACTCGTAAGCAAAAGCAACTTTTTTTGGATTTTCTGGCAGGTAGAATATTTCTGCTTCTTTCACATTATGTATATTACCAATGTCAATAGAATTAACTATTTTTTTAGCAGTGCATTGATGTACTTGATTTTTTTCATCAGTAAATTCTAAATCATACAATAAAATTGGATCAAAATCATAACGAGCTCCAGTTTCACTCACCTTTAAAATTTTTGCCATAGTTTTTATTCCGTGTGATTTTAAAAGCTCATCTTCAGAATTTTTTAAGTTCATATTTCGTATTACAGGTTGAATGACTGATGCATTTAATTTATTGACTAATGCATAGAATAAGAGTACAATAGGACAAATAACAAGAGGATGAAAGAATGAAATAAAATTCCAGCCTGATCCATAACTTTCTGTTTGATAGGAGTAATAATAATAGAATGTGACTGATGCGATATACAGAAGTAAAAAGAAAATTCTAAAAAGTAAAGCTTGAGAATTTACAGATATGTTTGAAGTTTTTTCTGTATTTATAGTTGCAGCTCGGCTTAAAAGACGGCTATCTTTTACTCTCTCTACATTGTTTTTAACAGAGAATAAAACAATAATCTCTTTCTGAAAAAAACGTATAAAAAGATACAGCCATAACAAAATAGAAAACGCCAATAAACCTATTGATATATAAGGGTTTTCGTTTTCGTATGAAGGAATTGGTCTGATACTTCTTCCGACATTATGAAGAAATATCGGTAAGCCAATACCAAACAAAATTGGGACAATTTTCCAAAAACCAAATCTAGAGTTTACCATGCTTTATTATTTATTTCGTTGTCTTTATTCCGTTAAATTCGCTCGAATTTCTTCAAAGATCCATCGATATTATATTCTATAGAATAGATTTCTCTGGCAGATCTTATACCACAAGGATACCATCTTGGAAGACCTTTGTGAGCAAGTACATAAACACGGTTTGTAAGTTCGGCTCCATCTATTTTACTTGCTTTTTCATTATAAATTGCCGCTACTTTTGCCACGTATGCAAATTTGATTTTATTTAAAGGAAACAAATCATTTTTAAGACCACTACGAGCAGCTAATTGCACAGGTGAAGTTTTAGACCATTCATTATTTCTATATTCATAATTGTCAACTTGTTCCCGATTATTAGGATTCTGAATCTTCGCATCAATATCTCCATCATTATAGAAATACATATAAGAATAAATAAAAATTTCCTTCCCCATAAATTGCGGAAGTTTTCGCAGATCATCTTCTGCTTTTTGTAACATTTCGGGCTTCTTTAAAAAATCAACTGTAACAGGTTTTAATTCTTCTATTTCTTGTTGCACTATTGAATCTTTCTGAACAAGCGAAGGTTTTTCAGTAAGCGAAGGTTTTTTACTTTCTGGTAAAGCTTCTTTTTTAACAGATGAATCTTTTGGTTTAAGAGTACTATCGAAAGTCTCTGATAACTGCTGGCAATTACAGAATACTAAACAGATAATTGGTATTAAAAATATTTTTTTCATTTTCTAAATTTTATAATTCACTTACAAAAGGAACTTTTTTTGGATTTTCGGGCAGATAAAAAATGGCTACTTGTAACACTATCAATCCTGCTTAAATTCTTTTAACGTACCATCAAGATTAAAACTTATAGAATAACGGTCTCGACTACCGTCTATTGATCTTGGATGCCACTCAGGCTGTCTTTCCCATGCCACTACATAAACGTAATCAATAAGTTTTACACCTTCTATTTTAGTTGCTTTCTCATTACATATTGCTGCTATTTTAACTGCTGTTTCAAACTTTATTTTATTTAAAGCAAATAAATCATTTTGAATGTCTCTACTTGCAGAAAGTTGAACAGGATCAGATTTTGACCATTTTAGATCTTCATATACGTATTCGTCGATTTGTTTTAAATTTGAAGGATTTTGAATTTGCGTAAGAATACGACCATCATTGTAAAACTGAATAGATCTATAGATAAAGATTTCTTTTCCAGCAAATTCAGGCAGTTTATGCAAATCTGATTCTGCTTTTTTTAGTATTTCAGGCTTTTTTAAAAGATCAAAATCTGGAACTTTCACTTCTTCTGGTTCTGCTAATTTTTTCTGAACAATGGAGTCATTAGGGTTTAACGTGTTGTTAAAACTATCTGATAATTGCTGGCAGTTATACAATGAGAAAAGGACGGGTATTAAAAATATTTTTTTCATTTTTTTATTTTTATAAGTCACTTACAAAAGCAAACTTATCAGGGTTTTCAGGCAAGTAAAGTATTTCTACATATCCTTGATGGGCCATACCCATATTAAGAAGATCAACTATTTTTTTAGTAGTATTTTGATGAACTTGATTTCTTTCATCGGTATATTCTATGTCAAATGCTACAACAGGCTGTCTATTAATATAAGTTCCTGTCTGATTGGCACTAAGTATTTTAGCTGTAGTTTTTATTCCTTTAAATTTAAGAAGAATCACATCCGTTCCGGTATTATTATTCAATCCTATAATTCGCATCATGAATTTTATAAGATTTGCATTAAATAAAAGTGCTATTGGGCACATGATTAAAGGATGAAAAAAAGACATAAAGAGCCATCCCATTCCATAGCTTTCTGTTTGATAAGAATAAACATAATAAAACAAAACTGCTACTGTCAGAAGAATTAAACCTACTATTTTTAAGGTTATAACTTGATTATTGATCGAAGGATTTGCATTTGCAAGTGTATAATATGGAGGATGTGTAAGATCTCTGTCAATTACTATATTAAGATTTTTTCCAGTTTCAAAACGTCTCTCGTTGGGTTTTGAATCTACTGTCGCTATTTTTTCAGTAATCTCCGTATTGGATAAATTTTTGAAAGAAAGTTCAAGTTCGTACGCTGGTAAAGTTGAATTTGATTTTGAAGTTTTCTTAGCATTTAAAATTCTGGCCTCACGCAAAATACCACTGGTTTTTATTTTCTCTAAATTATTTTTGAGAGTATAGGGTGCAAGTATTTGGTTTCTAATATAATTTATAAAAAGTACTACCCATAATAAAACAGATAACCCCAATAGTCCTAGTGCTAAATAAGGATTGTTGTCTTTTAAGGATTCTAATAGGGGATGTTTACCCTTAATACCATAATATAATATCATTGGAAACGGAATTGAAAAGAAAAGCATGTGAAGTTTCCAAAAAAAAGATCTAGATTTATTAAACATATTGTAATATAAATTTTGTTAATTTAAAAACGCAAAAATACTATTATTATAGGTAATTATTTGTTAAATTTTTTATTGAATCTAAAACACTATTTTTGTACTGCCTACTACTAAGATTGTTTTAATTTTACACTTTTTAAGTAAAGAATAATGAATACAGATTTCCCCATTCCAGAGAACGAACTACAACGTTTAGCCGCCTTAAAACGTTACAATATTCTTGATTCGCTTCCAGATAATGCTTTTGATGATGCCACAAAACTAGTGGCTTATATCTGCGGTGTGCCCATCGCACATATTTCATTTATTGATGAAGATAGACAATGGTTCAAATCTGAGATTGGAATAGGGGTTTCTGAGATACCTCGCGAAATCAGTTTCTGCCAGTATACAATCTTAGATTCGAAAATGGTGGAAATAAATGACACCTTTTTGAATGAACGTTTTAAAGATGATCCGAATGTGACGGGAGGTTTTAATGTAAGATTCTATGCGGGAATACCGCTTACAACGCCCGATGGTTACAATATTGGAACTTTATGTGCTATAGACCATGTTGTTAAAGAGCTGAATGATAATCAGCGAAATGCGCTTTCTATTGTTGCAAAACACGTAATAGCGCAATTAGAAGTAGGAACAAAAAATGCACAATTAGATGCTCAGAGAAAAATTGCAGAAAAAGCAGTTTTGGCTCGAGATAGTTTTTTGGCAAATATGAGCCACGAAATTAGAACGCCTTTAAACTCGATAATTGGTTTTACAGATCTTCTGGCACAAACGGAATTAGATGAGGTACAGCGTGATTATATCGAAAGTGTTCAAATTGCAGGAGAAAATCTGCTTTTGATCGTAAATGATATTCTGGATCTTTCTAAAATAGAATCAGGAAATTTAGCCATTGATTCAGAACCTTTTAATTTAAAAAAGACATTAAAACACGTTTATGATTTACTGAAAGTAAAAGTCCAAAAAGATGTTGAATTTGATCTTTTCTTAGATGCTGAAATGCCGGATAATGTCATTGGCGATCAAGGAAGATTGAATCAGATTTTGGTTAATTTGATTGGGAATTCCCTAAAATTTACCAATGAAGGAGAAGTTACCGTTTCGGTTAAAAAAATAGAAGAAACAGAGGAGCATTATACCCTTAAATTTTCTGTAAAAGATACTGGAATTGGAATACAAAAAGACAAACTTACAACGATTTTTGAGCGATTTACGCAAGGCGAAGAAAGTACAACCCGAACTTACGGAGGAACAGGATTGGGACTGAATATTGTAAAACAGCTGGTTGAACTTCAAAACGGTGAAATTCACGTAAAAAGTACGCCAGACCGTGGTTCAGAATTTTTCTTTATTCTAACGTATAGAAAAACAAATGAAACCGAAGCAGTAATAAAACCAATTACTAAAAATAGTTTGGGTCGTTTGAAAATACTGCTTTGCGAAGATAATGTCTTAAACCAAAAACTAGCCAAAAGTGTTATAGCAAATTTTGGTTTTGATTTGGATATCGCACATAATGGAGAAGAAGGAATTGAACTTTTATCAAGCAAAGAATATGATTTAGTTCTAATGGATCTTCAAATGCCTGTTAAAGACGGTTATCAAACTACAGAATACATTCGTAACGAAATGAATTCAACGATTCCGATTATTGCCATGACGGCGCATTCTTTGGTAGGCGAGCAGGAGCGCTGTTATAAAGTGGGTATGAATGCCTATGTGCCAAAACCATTTAAGCAGGCTGTTCTTTTAAAAGCAATAAAAACGGTTATGAATCCTGATTTTGATCTTAGTCAGAGAAGAGTTATAGATATGTCTTTTCTTGATGAAATGGCTTGCGGAGATACAGAGTTTAAGAAAGAAATGATAGGTCTTTTTATTGATAAAATTCCAAATCAGACTGCTCAATTAGAAGAAGCTTTTAAGCAGGAAGATCACGATACTGTAAAAAAGCTGGCGCATAATATGAAATCTAGTCTGGATATTTTTATGCTGGAAGATTTGAGTACTTGCGCAACTGTTATTGAAGAAGAAGCATCTGCAGGAAAATTTACAACCGAAACCCTGGATAGAGTGAATATACTGCATTGCGGCGTGATTGAGGTCGTTAAAATTTTAAAGGAGTTATGATAAAAGAGAAATAAAGCCTAGCTTTACCTATTATGATATTTTAATAAAACTTGCCCCAAGTTAAAACTTAAAAAAAATGAGAATTATTTTAGCAGAAGATAATGATATCCTACGCAAATCGTTATCTTTTTTCTTAGAATCAAAAGGATTTAATGTTGACCAGTTTTCTGATGGAAAAGATGCTTTAGATGCAATCGAAACCAATAATTACGATTTAATTCTTACGGATATAAACATGCCGGGAAAAAGCGGTATGGAAATTACCCAGCACGTAAGACAAAGCATTAATGCCGAAACCCCTATAATTATACTTACTTCCTCTGGCGTAGAACAAACAGAGCTCGACTCTTTTGATATTGGAGCAAACGAATTTATTGCAAAACCAGTAAGTCCAGCTGTGCTTTTAGTCCGCATTAATAAATTACTAAAAACACGTTTCTAATGAAGTACATCTACTATTCTATAGTCTTTTTGTTTGTTTCTTCTATCGCATTTGCACAGGAAATTAATCCAGAAGAAACCTTAGCAAATGTGAAGCGTGAAGTTGAAAAAGAAAATTACGATAAAGCTTTATCGCTGATCGAACCTTTGCGTACGCAATTTCCTCAAGATGAAGATATCCAAACCTATACGGCTAGAATTTACAGCTGGAAAAAAGACTATAAAACGGCCATAAAGATTTTGACTCCAATGACAGAAAGAGTCAATCCGAATGTGGAGGCTTTGCAAGCTATTATTAACGTTTATTTTTGGACAGAACAATACGAAAAATGTATTATAAACTGCGATAAATATCTTGCCTTAGATCCTAAATCTATTGAGGTTTTAAAAATAAAAGCGACTTGTCTGGAAAAATTAAACCGCGATCAGGAAGCATTAGAATTATTAGATAAATCTGCATATGTAGATAACAGCACACAAGCATTTAAAGGCATTAGAACACTTATTGGGCGCAAGGCTAAAGATGCGGTTTCTGTTTCCTACCTGCGTATTTCGACATCAGAACCGGGAAAATCGACCTTTGATTACGCTTACGCGGAATATTCGCATAAATTCAGCAAGTCGGCCATTGTTGGTCGTGCCAATGTCGGGCATGCAAACGATCAGACACAGATGCTTTTTGAAGCAGATTATTATCAAACATTTTCCAACAAAAGCTATTTGTATGCTAATGGTGGAGTTTCTACAGGCGAGACCATATTTCCTGTCGCAAAAGCCGGATTAGAATACTATTTTGCACCACACAAAAAGTTTGATTATTCTTTTGGTGCCCGTTTTATGCATTTTGATACAGACAATATTACACTGCTTACAGGACAGCTTGCTTACACAGCTGGCGTGTATACAGTTGCATACAGACCTTATTATGATACGTCAAACGAATTGTTTTCTCACGTTTTAAGTCTGCAGCGAGTAAACGAAGAAAAAGAGCGCTTAATACGATTTGAACTGCAATACGGAAATGTGCCTTATTTATATTTGTATAATAATTTTACGCAGCCTTTAAAAGCATATAGAGCGGGAATTCAGTATCAGCATCGTTTTGGAGAATCGTTTTTTGTGCGTCCGATTTTTCTTTACGAAAGAGAAGAATACTTTCCAGGAGAATATAGAGACAGATTCAATTTACAGTTAATTGTAACGAAACGTTTTTAATATGACAGAAATCTGGGAAACATATAAAAGCGGCAGCTGGGTAGTGCCTTTTCTCACGTTTACGATCTATTTTTTTGTAGCCGCCTCTTTTATTTTGTACTTGTATGTTGTGGCGAGCCGAAACAGAAATATAAAAAGAACAAGATTAGGTATTGAATACAATGCAGAAATTGAGAAAATGATGGCTTCTGTTATTTTTGAAGACCTTTCTTTTGATGCTGTTAAACAAGATAAAAACTTTTTGGTTCGTTTTGATACGTACTTTTTTAGAGCAGTTCTTATAGAATCGATTATCAATCTTCATAAAAACTACGAAGGTATTTATGCGCAGAAAATAGAACTGTTTTATAAAGAATCGGGTTTGATAAAAGATTCTTTTAAAAAACTAAAAAGCATTAAATGGGAAATTAAATGCAAAGGCATTACAGAACTTGCCGAGTTTAATGTCACAGATGCTTTTGATACCATTATAAACTATTCGAAAGCAAGAAATAAAACTTTAAAAATTACGGCTATAAATGCCTGTATCAAACTCGCAGGCACACAAAGTATTGTCTACCTAGTAGAACATCCAGATCCTATAGACGAATGGACGCAGGTTAATATTATTAGCGCTTTTAAAAAGCACGATGTGGGTGATACAGAAGGAATTGAACTCTTATTAGAATCACAAAACTCTACTGTTGTAACGCTGGGATTAAAGCTTATAAAAGAATTAAAACTCACACAAAAAATCCCTTTTGTGGCGCAGTTAGCAGCTAAATCTTCCAACACTTTAATACAATACGAAGCGCAAAGTATTTTGCAGACATTAACAGTTTAATTTTATAAAGAAATGACTTTTTTTACGACTGAATTAACATGGTTTTTGCACATCTACATACTCTTAATATTGGGTTATGCAATACTAATTATGTCTTCTTATCTGATCTTGGCTTATCTTTCTACAAAAGAGCTGAGAGGGTATCTAAAGAAAAACAGTTTTGTTGATTATGAGGTTTTGTTAACCAGCGAATTTGCTCCAAAACTTTCCTTAATTGCACCAGCGTATAACGAAGGATTAACAATTGAAGAAAACGTAAAATCGTTACTTTCTCTTAATTATAATAATTATCAGGCCATTGTAGTAAATGACGGGAGTAAAGACAATTCGATGGAAATCCTAATAAATACGTACGATTTAGTCTTGACCGAACGTGAATTTCATCCGCAGATTGAAACTAAAAAAATAAAAGGAATTTACACTTCAAGAAATGCAGCCTACAAAAAATTAATTGTGGTTGACAAGGAAAATGGAGGAAAAGCAGATGCACTAAACGTTGGACTTAATATTGCCGAAAATCCGTATGTTGTGTGCATAGATGTAGATTGTATTTTGGATAAAGATTCGCTCTTAAAACTTGCAAAACCATTTTTAGAATCGCACGGAAAACGCATTATTGCGACTGGTGGTGTGGTTAGAATTGCCAATCAATGTGTTATAAAAAATGGACGTTTGGTTGAGGTTAATATTCCCGATCGTATGCTGCCAAGAATTCAGGTTTTAGAATATTTAAGAGCATTTCTTTTAGGAAGAATGGCTTGGGGAAGATTGGATGGTTTATTGCTTATTAGTGGCGCTTTTGGTGCATTTGATAAAGAAATTGCCATTTTGTGTGGCGGTTACAGCACCAAAACAGTAGGAGAAGATATGGAACTTATCGTTAGAATGCGTCGTTATATGCTCGAAAATAAACTTCCGTATGCCGTAAGTTATATTCCAGATCCGCTTTGCTGGACAGAAGCACCAGAAGATTTTTCGATTTTCAAAAAACAACGCAGCCGCTGGATGCGAGGAACTATAGAAACACTGAGTTTTCATAAAAAAATGTTCCTAAACCCAAAATATAAATTATTAGGAATGCTCAGCGTGCCTTATTGGACTTTGTTTGAATTTCTTGCACCGGCAATTGAGTTTATCGGCGTTCTTATAACAGTATTTTTTATAATCTTCGGCGTGCTCAATTGGCATTTCTTTGTTATGCTGTTACTTTTTGTGTATTCATTTGCGGTTTTCTTTTCGGTTCTGGCTTTGTTCAGCGAAGAAAAAACGTATCATAAATACCCGAAACAAATCGATTTCTTCAAACTTTTAATGGCTGCTTTTATAGATCCAATCTATTTTCATCCGCTTACAGTTTACGCTGCTTTAGTGGGTTACAAAGAAAAAATTATGGGAACCAAAGGCTGGGGCGAAATGACCAGAAAAGGATTTACAAAAAAGTAAGTTGCTGTATTATATTCGTTTAGGCTTTAGTGCCAATAATAACATCCCAAGTCCAATACCTACGATTAAGCCTCTTGATAGATCTGATATTTTTACGAAATGAGAAATTATAAGAGAAGAAGAGATAATAAAAATTCCAATGGATAGCAGCATCAGAGATTTTTTGGAGGTTATTTTTTCCATTTTTAATAATTTGAGTTGGATAGTTTTGAGCTTTAAATTATAATTTTACTAAAAAAAAATGAAAAAATCAAAATTATTTTTGATTATGCTTTTTTAATTCGGTAAGAATGTGGTTTTTAGTCGAAATATTTAAAAATAGGCTAAAGAAAAACCGTACAAATTCATTTAGTGTTTAACTATTTTTCACAGTAGTAAATCATAAATAAAACATCAGAATTAAAAAAGCTGTGCGAAGTTTAAAACTTGCACAGCTTTTCACAAACTCAAACTAATTTATTCGTATTTTAAGTAGTGCAGTATGTCTGCTTTTGTTGCCTGATACGCTTTTGCTAAAACAATTAGTAATGTTAACAACAATAACATAACAAAAGAGAATACAAAAGGCAAAATCGGAATTTCGATTCTAAAAGCGAAATTATTCAACCATTTCTGCAATAAAACATAAGCGGGAAAAATGGCAATAAGAAATCCAATTAGGCAGTAAAAAACATATTGTTTAGATAGCTCTTTTAGTAAAATATTGGTTTCTGCTCCAAGAGTTTTTCTAATGGCGATTTCTTTCATTCTTCTCTGAATCGAATAAGAAGCAAGAGCGAATAATCCGAAAAGAGCGATGAGAATTACCACGATATTAAGCAGCGTAAATAAATTCTTTTGCTTCACATACGACTCATAAGTTCTCGCATATTCTTTATTTACAAAATCGTATTTAAATGGATATTCGGTATCTACTTTCGTCTTCCAGAATTTCTCAATTGCGAGAATCGAGCTTTGAATCTGGTCTGATTTTAATTTCACATAAATTCGGTTCATTTCTCCTGCCATGTCAAGTGATTTTATGTGATAAAAAGTAATAGGCGGAACATCAACTTCTGGACTTAAAAGATTAAAATCTTTCACCACGCCAACAATCGTCATTTTTTGATTTCCAATTTTAATTTCTGTACCAATCGGATCTTTAATGTCCATTAAACGTTGTGATTTTTCGTTAATCAATACCGAATTTAAAGTATCCGAAGCCATTTTTGGACTAAAATTTCTGCCTTTTACTATTTTAATGTTAAGGAGATCCAGCATTTCGAAATCAAGTCCAATTGCATTTTGTTTGAAGAGCGTCTCTTTATGCCAGATTGGCCATTGCGAATTATTGGTTCCATCAAAAGAAAGTAGTCCTGTAGATACTTTTTCAACACCTTTGATCTTTTGCAATTCTTGTTTAATAGTACTGTATTTATTGAAAATGTTTTTTCCTGCATTTTCTCCCTCATAATACGAAGGCGGAATGTTTAGAGAAATTGCCATAACCTGATCTCCTTTAAAACCAAGAGATTTATTATTCAAATATTTAATCTGCTGATAAACAATTGTAGAACCAATAATGAAGAAAGAAGCTATAGCAAATTGAAAAATCAGCATTCCGTTTCTAAACCAAACACCGCTTTTACTTCGGTTGTAATTGCCTCTTAAAACTTTTAAAGTTTCAAAATTAGCAACATAAAGTGCGGGAAAAATTCCAGCAAACACGATGGTTATAATAAATACCAAAAGTAATTGCAGATAAAACTGATTTTCGACTATTCTTAAATCTTTCTCTAAAAAAATATTGTAATAAGGAAGTACAATTTCTACAATCATCAATGCCAGTAAAACTGAAAACGTACTCATTAAAGTGGTTTCAAAAATAAACTGCAAAACAATATTCTTTTTTGAAGCGTCCAAAACCTTGCGAACGCCGACTTCTTTGGCTCTTTTAATCGAATTTGCTGTTGCTAGATTGATGTAATTAACAATAGACAAAATTAAAATCAAGATCGATAAGCAAAACATGATAACCAAAAATTGATAATTTCCTCGTCCTTCAGGATAACCGTCGGTTATAGAATGCAGTCTGGCAGAAGAAAGTGGTTCCATCAAAACTTTGAAAGTTCCGATTTTTTTGACCATTTCCGCTGGTGTAAATCCCGCTTGTTTAGCGCTTCTCACGATTATCTCGTCATAAAATACTTTTTCAAGCATTTTTTGGGTTACTGCAGCTTTTGTTGGATCTTTTAGTTTTACCAATACTTTCAAAACAAAAAGACCAGAGTTTTGAACAGGATCTACTAAGTTTTTCATACGATTTACCACTATATTGGGTTCAATCGATGAATTTCCAGGAATGCGATAAACTCCTCCAATTGTAAACATTGTATTGAAGCATTTAATCTGCTTGCCCACAGGATTTTTATTGCCAAAAAAACGTGTCGAAAGTTTCTCTGAAATAGCAATACTATTTTCATCTTTTATAGCCGATTTGCCATTTCCATAAATAAATTTGAAGGGAAAAAGAGAAAAGAAATCTCGTTCTGTATTTATGATTTTATCTACAAATTCTTTCTGACCATTGTAGGTCAACTTGTCCTTTTGATACCATTCATCTGCATAAACAATAGTTTCGACATTGGTATCATTTTGCAAGTGCGGTTTTAAACGCAAAGGATTGTTCGATGTTACAGGCATATCGCTTAATTGCACCAATACCTGATAAACATTATCTTTTTCTGGATTCCAAGCATTATAATTATGTTCGTCGTTCCAATACAGGAGCGCAAAAATTAAACCTGAAATTCCAATTGATAATCCTAGAATATTGAGAGCCGTAAATAGTTTATTGCTCTTGATTTGATAGATAAATATATTGATCCAGTTTCTTAGCATTTTACTCGTATTTTAAATATTTTAAAACATCAACTTTTGTTACCTGATACGCTTTTGCCAAAACAATCGCCAGTGTTAAAAACAACAGCGATACAAAAGCAAGCAAAAAGGGCAGTGGCGGAATATCGATTCGGAAAGCGAAGTTTTCAAGCCATTTTCCCAGTAAGAAATACGCAGGAACAATCCCGATCAAGAAACCAATGATGCAGAAAACCACATATTGTTTCGATAATTCTTGTAATAAAATAGAGGTATCTGCGCCAAGAGTTTTTCTAATCGCAATTTCACGAAGTCTTCTTTCCATAGAAAAAGAAGCCAGTGAAAACAATCCGAAAACGGCAATTAAGATCACAATGATATTCAGCAGAGCAAATAAATCTCTTTGGTTTTCATATTTTTTAAAGGTTTTTGCATAGTTTTTATCTACAAAATTATATTCAAACGGATATTCAGAATCTACTTTCTGCACCCAGAATTTATTAATTGAGGCAATAGTTTCCTGCATATCTTCTGGTGAAATTTTGATAAATAGGTGTCGAATATCATCTTGAACTCCGTTGATTTTAGTGACGTAAAAAAACATCATTGGCGAGATTTGATTTTCCATTCCGAAGTAATTAAAATCGTTTACAATTCCAACCACTTTTACTTTTTCATCTCTCCAAAGAATTGTTTTATTGAGTGGATCTTTTTCTGGAATTAATTTCGCAGCTTTTTCATTCAGCAAAACAGACGAAATGGTATCAGAAGAGAAAGCTTTGTTTAACTTTCTTCCCTTTAAAAGTTTGACATCCAGTATGTCGAGCATTTCAAAATCCATTCCCATCTCTTGTACCATAAACGGAGTATTGTCTTTGTAACTTGCCGTTGACCAAGAATTTTCCAAAGATCCCATAGCAAATAATGCCGTAGAAACTGTCTCTACACCTTTTATTTTACTCGCTTCCTGTTTGATTAATTTATAACGCTCGTACTGACTTTTACCTTTTTTGGCTTTAAAAGTAATGTCTAAAACCTGAGCTCCTTTAAAACCCAAATCTTTCTCGGCCATAAAATTGACTTGTTTGTACACGATAAAAGATCCAATGATAAAAAATGCTGCTACGGCAAATTGTAAAACAAGCATGCCGTTTCGGAGCCAGATTCCTTTTTTACTTCTTGAAAAATTGCCTTTTAAAACTTTTAGAGATTCAAAGTTAGAAACGTAAACAGCAGGTAAAACGCCAGAAACCAGAATGACAAGTAAAGTAATTAAAACAAGCTGGATATAAAATTGTGAACCAATTAAAACCAAATCTTTATCGAGAAATGAATTGTAAAAAGGCAGTGAAATTTCGACAATTACTAGAGCAAGTAAAACAGAAAAAACAGTGGTTAAAGCGGTTTCAAAAATAAATTGTGCTACAATTTGACCTTTTGTAGCGCCCGTAATTTTTCTAACACCAATTTCTTTTGCTCTTTTAATTGCGTTTGCAGTTGCCAGATTAACATAATTTACAATTGAAAGCAATAGAATTAAGATTGACAAACCCATTAAAATTAAGATATACTGCAATTTGCCACCTTCTTCAGGAAAAGGAAAACTTCCTTTATACAATCGAGCTTCTGGCAGGGCAAGTAAACGTGATTTCACGGGGTTTCCATATTTTTTTATAAATTCTGCAACCGTCAAACCTTCCTGTTTGGCGTATACTTTTGTACAATTATCAAAGAAAATCTGATCGATTGTTTTTACAATTCTAGGAACTGCATTTGGATTTTTAAGTTTAAGAATAAGACCGTAATGAAATCCCCAATTGCTTTCTGTTCTTTTCAAATCATCTTCAATCATTGTGGTAATGGCACTTGGCATTACCGAAGATTTTTCAGAAATTTTATAAACACCTCGAACTGTAAAAAGCTGTCCGTCATATTTTACGAGTTTCTCCAGCGGATTTTCATTTCCAAATAAACGTTCGGCAGTTTGCTGAGACAAGGCAATACTATTGCGGTCTTGAAGCGCTGTTTTACCATTTCCGTAAACGAATTGAAAAGGGAAAAAGGAGAAAAAATTACTTTGTGCAGTAAATATTTTATCGATCATTTCTTTTTTTCCATTATATGAAATGACATCCCTGGCGTACTCACCATAAAAATAGCAGTAGCTTTCTAAATCTGCAGCAACCGATTTTAACATCGGTCCAGTCGTTGCAGGATTTGACGCCCAGATATTATTACCGCCAATATCATTTAGAACCGAATAAATTTTGCCTTTTTCAGGATTCCATTGGTCATAAGAATGTTCGTCGTTCCAAAAAAGAATAGCAAAAATTAAAGTTGCCATTCCGATAGATAATCCCAAAATATTCAGAATCGAAAACAGTTTGTTGTTTTTGATTTGATAAATAAATGTGTTGATCCAGTTTTTCAGCATAAATCTAGTTGTTAGAATTAACTAAAACATCTACATTTCGATGATTCATTTTTTCAGAAAGAATGATTCCGTCTTTCATCAAAATTGTTTTCTGCGAAAAAGAAGCATCATAATCTGAGTGTGTTACCATCAAAATAGTCGAACCACTGGCATGAAGATCGGTTAGTAATTCCATCACTTCATTTCCATTTTTACTGTCCAGGTTTCCAGTTGGTTCATCGGCCAGAATAATTTTCGGATTATTGATCAAAGCTCTTGCAACGGCTACACGCTGTTGCTGTCCGCCTGAAAGTTGCTGAGGGAAATGTTTCAATCGATGCGCGATTCCTAATATTTTAGCGATTTCATTTACGCGCGATTTTCTTTCTGTAGCAGGAACATTGCTGTAAATTAACGGAAGTTCGATATTATCAAAAACCGATAATTCATCAATTAAATTGAAATTTTGAAAAATGAATCCGATGTTTTCTTTTCTGGCCTGCGATTTTAATTTCTCTTTTAAACCCACCATTTCCTGATCAAGAAGCTTATAACTTCCGTCTGAAGCGCTGTCTAAAAGTCCGATGATGTTTAATAAAGTCGATTTTCCGCTTCCAGACGGTCCCATAATCGAAATAAAATCACCTTGATTAATGGTTAATGAGATTTCGCTCAATGCTCTAGTTTCTAATTCCTCAGTTCTAAATACTTTCGAAAGTTTTTTAATGGTAATCATAATTGACGTTTTTGATTTTTGATTGATTTTCTTTTAAAATTTTTAGGTCTTCGAAAGTCACAGAAACAAGTCTGAAAATTAAGCTAAATTATTTTCAAATTATCGCTATTTATTTTGTTATTTGTGCTTCCGAAAGGCTTTAATAATTAATGATTTACATGGTTTAATGTGATTTTCGTGCCAAGAAATTAAACGCTGTAACTGCTTTGTTTTTAGCGATTTATTTTTGAATAAAAAACCAAACTGTCCATAAGTGGACACCTTTCGTCCAAAACTGAACAACAATGAAAAAGACAAATGCCACAATTTTAATCATAGACGATCAAGAAGACATTCTTTTTGCGTCAAAAGTCTACTTAAAAAAGTATTTTGAAAACATTTACACGCTCAATAATCCCAAAAATATTGTCGATTTACTGGCAAAAAATACCATCGATGTTGTTTTATTAGACATGAATTACAGAATTGGTTTTGAAGATGGGAGAGAAGGTTTGTATTTATTGAAAGAAATAAAAACGCTTTCGCCAAAAACCGTTGTGATTTTAATGACCGCTTTTGGAAAAGTAGAAACAGCCGTAGAAGGATTAAAAGCTGGTGCTTTTGATTATATTTTGAAACCTTGGGAAAATATAAAGCTTTTAGAATCGGTAAAACAAGCCGTTGATAAAGCCAGAAAAGACAAAAAGAAAAACCATGAAATTGAAGTTAAAAATGACTTCTTTGTAGGCAATTCTGAAATAATCAAAAAAGCATATTCGCTTGCAGACAAAGTAGCAAAAACCGACGCCAATGTTCTGATTTTAGGCGAAAATGGAACAGGAAAATTTGTTTTAGCGCATCATATTCACGTGCAATCTCAAAGAAATAGTCAGCCGTTTGTTGCGGTAGATTTGGGTTCTTTAAATTCTAATATTTTTGAAAGCGAATTATTCGGTTATGCAAAAGGTGCTTTTACAGACGCTAAAACCGATACGCCAGGACGTTTTGAAATGGCGCAGAATGGAACTATTTTTTTAGACGAAATAGGAAATGTACCGCTTCATTTGCAATCCAAATTATTGCAGGTTATTCAAACCAAAACGGTAACAAGATTAGGCGAAACCAAACCTAGACCTTTGAATGTTAGAATTATTACGGCGACCAATTTAAATTTGAAATTGGAAGTCGCAGATAAAAACTTCCGTGAAGACTTGTATTATCGTATTAATACGATGGAAATTATTCTGCCTCCGATCCGAGAAAGAAACGAAGACAAAATTCCCTTAGCCGAATATCTTTTAAATAAAATGATGGAGAAATACGAAAGAGACGAAATTGTTTTTGATAAAAAAGTAGTAGAACAAATTGAAAAACACGCTTGGAATGGAAATATCAGAGAAATGGAAAATAAGATCGAACGCGCCGTTATTCTCTGCGAAAACAATAAAATTACAGTATCTGATTTAGATTTGGAGATTATAACGCCTTACGAAGAACATTCAGAAGATATTCAGCTTTCTGCTGTGGAAAAAACCACGGTTGAAAAAGCACTTCTCAAAAACAATAATAATATAAGTAAAACCGCTGAAGAACTTGGACTTTCAAGAGGCGCTTTGTATCGACGTTTAGAAAAATACAATATCAATATTAGTTAATATGTTTAAGACTTTACAAACTTATAAACTCATTTTCCTTCGATTAATTCTGATTGTAATCGGAATTGAATTGTCGATTTATTTCTTTAAAATTGGTTTGTTCTTTACTGGAATATTTGGCTTCTGCATGGTTTTTTTAATGGGACGCGAAATGTATTTTTACGTTCGAAATCTGGTCATGATTTACAATAAAACCATTTCTTCGATTCTGCAAAATGATTTTACTTCGGATTTTTCCAAACATAAATTCAATAAAAGTTACGATGATTTATTTCAATTGTATGAAACATTAAAAAATAAACATAATGAACAGATTTCCAGAGATATTATTTACCGTTCGATTTTAAATAATATTGAAACCGGAGTTGTGATTCTTCAAAAACAAGAAACAGATTGGAACATATTTTTAATGAACGATTATTTTTCGAGTCATTTTAATGTGCCGAAAGTTTCAAAATGGAAATACCTTAAAAATCAACTTCCGTCTTTATGTGATATTATAGAAAAAGACGATTTTCACGAAATCAAAACTTCGATAGAAATTAGTATCAACGAACAAAGCAAACAGACTTTTGTATTGCAAGCTTCGCGCACCGAGATTTTTGAACAGGATTATTTTATTGTTTTACTGGATTCGATTCAAAATGTGGTGGAGAAAAAAGAAAAAGACGCGTGGATCAATTTGATGAAAGTGATTTCGCATGAACTTTTAAATTCGATAACGCCAATTCGGTCGATCTGCCAGAATTTAGAAGATTTGGTAGCGCAAGATTCACTTTCTTCAGAAGATTTAGAAGATGTAAAAAACAGCGTGCAGACAATGCTGAGACGGAGTAATCATTTGCAGAAATTTGTAGAAGGTTATCGAAAACTGGCGATGCTTCCTTCTCCAAAAAAGGAAAAAGTAAAATTGCAGGATGTAATCGAAAATTGTCTTGAAATCATGAATCCGTTAATTCGAAGAGAAAATATCGAAGTCGAAAATTTAATTTCTGTCAATTATACGATACATGTTGATCAACAGCAGATTGAACAAGTGTTAATTAATTTATTGACAAATTCTATAAATGCATTAGAAAAAATCACTTTAAAACAAATTATTATTTCGGCGGAAGCCAAAGAAAACCGTGTTTTTATAAAAATAGCAGATAATGGAAAAGGAATTGAAAAGGAAATTGAAGATAAAATATTTCTCCCGTTTTTTACCACAAGAAGCCAAGGAGCGGGCATAGGCTTGACTTTATCTAAGAATATTGCAGAAGCGCATGGAGGTTATCTTCTTCATAAAACTGAAAATAATAAGACTATTTTTGAGATTTGTCTCATCGAAAATGAATAGAATTTTGTTAAAAATAAAAATTTAAATGCTGCTAATATTTTTTGTTTAAATTTGTGAAGGCGGAGTTGTGAAATTAACTCGAAAATATACAAATAGTACCTCAATGAGTAACAATACCACTTCTTCAATAGCTTCTAATTTTCTTAGTGATTTAAAATCGCAAACTGCTGATTCTCACAAGAAATTAGAAGAACTTCCAGTTTCAATGTCGCTGATGTCACCAGCGTTAAAGATCGAAGATTATACCTATTATTTAAGTTTAATGCACGATGTTCATCAGGATACAGAAAGTCTTATTTTTCCTTTTTTTTCCAATTTACTTGATGATATAGAACAAAGAAGAAAGAAACATCTTATAGAGAATGATCTTTTATTTTTGAATGCTGCAAAAATTACTACAGAAAAAGTTTTTCAAACAGAGGCAATTTCAACTCCTTTTGCTCTTGGAATTTTATATGTTGTTGAAGGTTCAACACTTGGTGGAAGGTTTATTTTAAAAAATGTTTCAAAATTACCGGAGCTTTCTGGTGATCAAGGTGTTTCTTATTTTAATGGTTATGGAGAAAAAACAGGAAGTTTTTGGAAATCATTCCTAAATTTTCTTTCAGAATACGAGCAGGAATATAATTGTGGAGATGAAATTGTAGAAGGAGCTGTATTTGCTTTCAACAGCATTTATAAGCATTTTGACCGAGGGTAAATAATGAAGATAAAAGATATAGTTAATCGCGATATAGTTAACTTAACAAATTGCGAACATGAGCCGATACATATTCCAGGAAAAATTCAGCCTCACGGCTTTTTATTGGGTATTAAAGCCGACTGGAAAATAGATTATTGTACAGAAAATGTTGCTGTATATTTTGAGTTACCTCATACTGAAGTATTAGGAAAAGATTTTGCAACAGTTTTTAGCTCCGTTGCTCAGGAAAATATTCTAGAATATATTAAAGGAGATGAAGTCAAAGATGCTTTTCCTCTTGAGATAGAAATACTTGGAAGATTATTTCAAATTAATATTCATAAAAGTGATGAAGTTTATATTCTAGAAGGTGAACTTTTATTTCCTGATAGAGAAAAGCTTGCCGATGCTTACAAACAAACTATTCAGTTTGTGAGCCAGATGAATAAAACCAAATCTCTTAAAGAATTATGTGCGCTTGTAGCGCAAGGAACCCGCGAAATAACAGGTTACGATCGTGTAATGATTTATCGTTTTGATGAGCAGTACAACGGAGAAGTATTTGCCGAAGATTGCCGAGAAGATTTGGAGCCTTTTTTGGGACTGCATTATCCGCATACTGATATTCCTGCACAGGCGCGTGAATTGTACATCAGAAATCAGCTTAGATTAATTGTAGATATTAATTATGAGCCAGTTCCAATATATACGATTGATGATAAAGAGGGCAAAAATCTAGATTTAAGTCTTTCTATTTTAAGAAGTACATCGCCAATTCACGTTGAATATTTAAAAAATATTGGCGTTGGCGCAACATTGACAATTTCCCTAATTCATCATGGTAAATTATGGGGATTAATTGCTTGTCATCATTACTCAGCAAAAAATATATCGCCAGAGATGCGTTTGGCAGCAAAACTTCAAGGGCAGTTTATTACGGCTCAAATTGATGTTAGACAATCTAATGATGAGTATAATAATGCTCAGGATACGATTAAAGCCTTAGAACAACTAACGAGTCTTAACCTTCCGATAGCAAAAGAATCTTTAGAAAAAATTATTGAAACACCGCAATTATTAGAAATTACAAATGCTTCTGGTGTTACTATCGTTTCTAGAAATAAGATTTATAAAGAAGGTTTAACACCAAGTGATGAACAGATTTTAAACTTAATCGAAGCGCTAAGCAGTAAAAATGTAGGTGAAGTTTTCTGTACGAACAAAATAAGCGATCATTTTCCAGAATTTGCAGATAATACAAATTTTGCTGGAATCATCTATCATTCTTTGGGGAATAATGCTCACGTAATATGGTTTAGACCCGAAACGGTTTCTGAAATAAACTGGGGAGGAGACCCAGCAAAAAGTATTGTAAAAGACAGCAACGGACTTCATCCTGGAAATTCGTACAATATCTGGAAACAGATTGTTAAAAATCAAAGTAGTCCGTGGAAACAATACGAAATTAATGCGGCAGCGCAGTATGTTCACACTTTACATAATCAGCTTATTTTGATTATGTTGAGCGAAGAAGAAGAGAAATACCGCAGCCAAAGCGAAATCTTAAAAGAAACCAATTCTGAGCTTGAAAATATCAACTGGATCAGTACACATGATTTGCAGGAGCCACTGCGTAAAATTCAGCTGATAACGTCTAAAATGCTTTCAGAAATTGACGCTATTTCGACAGAATCAATCTCGACTTCTTTACAGCGTGTTTCTAAATCTGCAAGCAGGATGAGCGGTATGTTGGAAGATATTTTGAAATATACACGCATAAAAAATACCAGAGATAAATTGCAGGAAGTAGATTTGAATAAAATTTTAAAATCTACTTTAAAAGAAATGCATGAAAGTATTGCACTTAGCAATGCTGTAATTGAGAATGAAAAACTTCCTGAAGTTCATGCAATTGGTTTTTTGATGAACCAGCTTTTTACCAATATTCTACAGAATTCGTTAAAATACGCGTCGGCAGAAAGACAGCCAAAAATTACAATTACAGCTTCTCAGGAAGCAGTTTTAATTCATGACAAGTATAAAGTATATTGCCACTGGGTTCGTTTTTCTGACAACGGAATTGGATTCGAGCAACAATATGCCGAATCGATTTTTAAAGTTTTCACGAGACTTCATACGCAGGAACATTATACCGGTTCAGGCGTAGGTTTGGCACTTTGTAAAAAAATTATGCAAGCTGTTGGCGGAGATATTCGAGCAGAAGGAGAACCAGATAAAGGAACAGATATTATTATTTATTTTCCTTGCGATCCTGATGATACGCTTTTACCGATATAATCAATGAAAGTTAAAAATAAAGAAAGCGTTGTTAATTTTAGACAACGCTTTTTTGTTTTTATTCATTTAATAAACTCAATCTTGTCATCCTGACGAAGGAAGGATCTTCGTAAGTAGCTCCGCATAGTTTTTTAACGCAAAGAACGTGAAGTTTTTTTGCTAAGTGTATGTTTTACTTTGAAGAGAACGCAAAGCTTTGTCGATACAATCTTGTCATCCTGACGAAGGAAGGATCACACAAGAAACTCTGTAATGAATTCGGAGATCTTTGTCGACAAATGATAAACGCAATCTTGTCATCCTGACGAAGGAAGGATCACACAAGAAGCTCTGTAAAGAATTCGAAAATCTGTGTCGACAATTATAAACACAATCTTGTCATCCTGACGAAGGAAGGATGTTCGTAAGTAGCTCCGCATAATTTTTAACGCAAAGAACGCAAAGTTTTTTTGCTAAGTGTATGTTTTACTTTGAAGAGAACGC
>NZ_CAMLIX010000024.1 GCF_946479975.1 uncultured Flavobacterium sp. | reverse complement strand
CCATTCTTCCTACGATCGTAACAGGAACTAATTCTTCGGGAACAATTTTCGTTGGATCTAATAGATCAAAATCGTATTTGTTTTCGTCTTCTGCTGGAATAACTTGAACTCCTAGTTCCCATTCTGGGAAATTTCCCATTTCAATCGCTTCCCATAAATCTTGTCTATGAAAATCTGGATTTTTACCAGAAATTTTTTGAGCTTCGTCCCAAGCAACTGCGTGAGTTCCTAATTTAGGTTTAAAGTGAAACTTCACAAAAACCGATTCTTCCTGAGCATTCACCAATCTAAAAGTGTGAACTCCAAAACCTTCC
This sequence comes from uncultured Flavobacterium sp., assembly GCF_946479975.1. The sequence continues at coordinate 34,952 of NZ_CAMLIX010000024.1, read as the reverse complement.
ATCATTCTGTAACTTCTTGGAATCGCTCTATCTGACATTACCCACATAATCATGTGCATAGATTCTGGCATAAGCGAAATAAAATCCCAAAACGTATCGTGAGCAGATGCTGCCTGCGGAATTTCGTTATGCGGTTCTGGTTTTACAGCATGAACCAAATCTGGAAACTTAGAGGCATCTTGAATAAAAAATACAGGAATATTATTGGCAACTAGATCGTAAATTCCTTCCTGCGTATAAAATTTAACTGCAAATCCTCTGACATCTCTAGCTAGATCTGTAGAACCTCTTGATCCTGCAACAGTTGAAAATCTTGCGAAAACGGGAGTTTTAAGTCCTTTTTCCTGTAAGAAACCTGCTTTTGTTAATTCTGGAATTGGGTTGGTTACTTCAAAAAATCCGTGAGCGCCTGATCCTCTTGCGTGTACAATTCTTTCTGGAATTCTTTCGTGGTCAAAATGCGTAATTTTTTCTCTTAAAATAAAATCTTCTAATAAAGACGGACCGCGGTCACCTGCTTTAAGTGAATTGTTGTCATCGTTAATTTTTACACCTTGATCAGTGGTTAAAAATTTGTTTGTTCCATCGGAGGTATTGATGGATAAGTCCCTTTGTTTTTCGTCTTGAAAATTTTTCATGGTGTTTTTCGTAATTAGTTAAAACTCTCAATAAAATACAAGTTACCTTTTTGATTAGCATGTAGTTGTAGGTCGTAAATTATCAAGTTATTCAAATTTAATTTTTGAAGAAATACGTTTTTTATACAATTGCGAGTGAATCTTCTACAATTGCCATTTAATCTTTTTTAAACAAAAAATCTCCCTTTCAGGAGATTTACTTTTTTAGTTTCGACACAAAATAAGGAAATAAATTAGGATGCATTTATATTAGTCAAGATTGCTGTAATGATCTATATGTCGTATTTTTTGTGAATAGTACGGCATAATCGCTTTACGAGTATAAATTTTATCCAATTTATCTGTGGCTTTAAATAAATGCGGTACATAATGCGTCCACTCTGATCTTCCTAGAAATAAATATCCATTTTCGCGGAGCGCAGCATGAAATTTTGCCAAAACCTGATTTTGTAATTCGGTGTCAAAATAAATCAAAACATTGCGGCAGGACACAAAGTCCATTTTTGCAAATGGTTCTTGTTTAGTAAGATCATGAATATCAAAAGCGCACATTTTTCGAATTACTTTATTGACATGGAAACGATTGTCTTTTATGGTAAAATATTTTTTAAGTCTTTTTTCGCTTATATTTTTGATGTCCTGCACGGTGTAAATTCCTAAACGTGCTTTTGCAATACATTTTTCAGAAAGATCTGTTCCAATAATCTGTACTTTAATATCAGTTCTGTTGATTTCTTCCAAATATTCATGAATACAGATCGCGAGCGAATAAGCTTCTTCGCCGGTACAACAGCCAGCCGACCAAACTTTTATGATATTATTTGTACAGTTTTCTACAAGAAACGGAATCGTAGTAGTAGATAAATTATTATAAGACTCCTGATCGCGGAAAAAGTAGGTTACTGAGATCAAAAAATCATCGAACAAAAAGTCTTGCTCTTTTGGATTGTCTCGAAGTAATTTCAAATATTCTTCAACAGATTCTTGTTTGGTATCAACCATTCTTTTCGCGATTCTTCGTCGCAAAGTAGTATGTTTATAATGCTGAAAATAAGTACCAGTTTTAAGAAATATTATTTCAATAATTTGATCAAATAGTTCTTGCTCGCTAGGAGAAGATTCTTCTTTTTCGTCATAAGAATGAGTGACTAAGTGCTTTTCATGAATTTGCAAAAGTTTGTCTGCAATTTCATTTGGAGCCGTAAAATAGTCAATAAACTCAGAGGTTATTTCATCTTCTATAAAGCCGCCTTTAGAAAGAACCGCAATTGTTGATCCGCCTGCTTCTTTAAATTTTTTAAGACCTGCAGCACTATCAAGAGGAGAATAGGCAAGAATTACCGCCGTTGCATAACGTTGGAAAGTTTGTCCAAATGCTTCAAAAAACATATCAAAACCGTTGTGTATTTTACAGCTTCGGTCTTTGGGTTTAAGTTTTAATACTCTATCTTCTTCAATCAGAAAATTATCCTCTGGTATCACATAAATATGATTGGGCTGAATATCAATATGATGAGTGATTTCTACAACAGGTATTTTAGTAAAATCTGTCAATTTATCTGCGAGATTGCGGGTTTGCGGTGCAGATAAATTTTCAAAAATAATATACGCTCTTCCCGAATCAATTTTGAGATCAGAAACTAATTTTTTAAGTGCATCAATTTCAGTAGCAGTTGTTCCAATTGCTGTAACTTGAAAATGAAAATTGTCAGGTTTTCTTATGGTTACGTCAGTGCTCATTTTTGTAAAATTTGCGGTAATCTATCTTTATATTTGGTGAAAAAAAATCAAAACTTTAAGTTTTAAACAATTAAAAATTTGGTAAATTATTAATAGTTAGCTTACTAATGACTTCCAAATTCTTGACTGTTTTTCAAACAAAAAGTCGATTTCTTGACATAAATATAGATTTACTACAGCAAATTCTCTTTTAAAATTTAAGCCTACAATTTCATAATTTCCACAAAACTGAAGTAATTTTAAATACTAAACAGGAAGATAGATACTAATTGTTGTACCAAAACCAATAGTGCTAGAGGCTTTAATAAAACCATTGTGGTTAGATACAATCTTTTTTACAAGAGTTAAACCAAGTCCGCTTCCAGCATATTCATCTTTACTGTGAAGTCTGTAAAACGGTTCAAAAATGCGCTCTTCAAAATCTTTGCTAAAACCAATTCCATTATCGATAACATTAATTTTAATGTATTTATTTTCTGGATTGCCTCCAAGATTTTTTATTTCTTCAATAGGCGCTTTCATGGTTTCAATTCTAATTTCTGGCGCAATATCTTGTTTAGAATATTTGATTGAATTTAAAATTAGATTGGTAAGCAATTGCTGTATTTGAAACGAAATTGCATTAACAGAATTCTCTTTTATATCAAGGTCTACAACCGCTTTCTTTTCATCAATAGAATCTTTGATATCGGTCAGCATTTTTTTAATAAGCAGATTTAAATCGGTTTTTTTGAATTTTTTCTCGCTAAAATTCAATCGCGAATAATTGATCAGATCTGCAATTAACTGACTCATATTTTTTGCCGAATGCATGGTGCGCTGTAAATTATGCTTACCGCTTTCAGATAAAGATTTTTCTTTTTCAAAAACTCTTTGCGACAACATATGAATTTTATTCAAAGGCTCCTGCAAATCATGACTAGCAGCAGAAGTGAAATTTTCTAACTGCTCGTTGTAAATCTGGAGTTCAGCATTTCGTTTATTCAGCAATTCATTCGAAGCCAATATATCAGTAATATCTTCAAACGCAAGCAAAATCATGCCTTCTGGTTTTGTGTTCTGAATTAAACGCGCGTTTGCTACCAGCGTTTTTCTATCGCCTCCGCAGATAATCTGCAGTTTATAATCTTCAATAGTTTGTTTTTGAATAACCATTTTAAAAAGCAGTTCTTTAAAATCTGGAATATCCCATTGACAGTTTCCAATTTCAAAAAACGAGAATCCTTCGATATCTTTCTCCGTAAAATTGAAATATTTATAAAATGATGGATTGGCACTTTTTACATTAAAATCTTTATCGATAACAATTAAAGGTTCTCGAATAGTCTGCACAATAGATTCTGCATAATTACGCAGCGAAAGCAGTTGTTCCTGACGATCCAAAAGTTCGTCATTGGTACACATCAATTCTTGATTATTCGATTGAAGTTCTTCGGTAGAGGTCTGCAATTCTTCATTCATAGCCTGAAGTTCTTCTGTACTGCTCAACAATTCTTCATTGGTTGTTTGAAGTTCTTCAAAAGCAATTTGCTCTTCTTCTGTGACGCGTTTTATATCTTCACGTAAGTGCGATAATTCTTTTTCCAGTTCTGCAATTCGAAGCTTATCGGCGTTTTTCTTATTGTTTTTGGACTGTAAATCTGTTTCGGGAAGGGGAGTTTTGTGAAAAAGAATCATCAGATGATCTTCATCATTTGAAAGCGCCAAAATCTCAAAAGAAGCCTGATAATTTTGACCTTTTACTGAAAGATTCTCCCGAATTATAGTTTCTTTATTTTTTGTGATTTCTGAAATAGAATTACGAAGTTCAAAACTAATGCCTTCGCGAGCCATTTTTAAAATATTAAAATTTGGTCGTCCTGGCGCTGGCAGTAAAAACGGCGAAGTATCTCCATGAAAATGCACTATTTCCAGATGTTCGTTAATGATAACGCTTGCCGGAGTATACTTCGAAAATAAGATATCGTCGGCTATTTTTCTAAAATCAGTTTCTTGAGTGGTGCTTTCGTAGGTTTTTATTTTATGAGATAAAGTGCTGTACACAGGCTTAAAAGCTTGTGGCACGTAGCGAGCAGGCGTAAATTTTTTAGCGTAAATTTTATCTTGTTTTACAACCGCTTCAAATAAATGCTGTGTGTTGTTTGCCGATTCTGATTTTCCAAGAAATAAAAATCCTTTTTCTTTTAACGAATAATGAAAAGAACTCAACACTTTTTCTTGCAGAAAAGAATTAAGGTAAATCAATACATTTCTGCACGATACTAGATCGATTTTGGCAAATGGCGGATCTTTGATAAAATTGTGTGTCGCAAAAATACACATATCACGAACTATTTTATTGACATGATATTGACCGTCGCGTTTGGTAAAATATTTTTCTACTCTAATTTCTGAAATATGCTGGATATCTTGAGCAGAATAAATGGCAGATCTTGCTTTTGCGATCGATTTCTCTGAAATATCCGAAGCAAAAATCTGTACTTTTAAATCTTTAATATTGTGCAGTGTAAAATATTCGCAGATTACAATAGCCAAAGAATAAGCTTCTTCACCCGTAGAACATGCTGCCGACCATAAACGAAGTGTATTATTGGTACAGTTTTGAATTAACTGTGGTAAAATCGTTTTTGAAAGCGTTTGAAAAGAATCTTCATCTCTAAAAAAATACGTTACCGGAATCAATAAATCATTAAAAAGAAGTTCCTGTTCATTTTTGTCACTGCGAAGAATGGTATAATAATCGCTCATGGTTTCTTTTTTTAGAATAACCATTCTACGTGTAATACGTCGTCTTATTGCAGGTCTTTTGTAATGAAAAAAATCATTTTCTGTTTTCTGCAAAATGAGATTTAAAATCTGATTGAGAATATCTTCTTCTTTTTTCGGAATATGTTCTTCGTCGCTGTAAGCATAATTGTCAAGATAACTTTTACGGATAGCTGCCAATTGAGGCGCTACGTTTTCGGGAGCAAGAATAAAGTCTACAACGTCTGCTTCGATAGCATTTTGAGATTTTGTTTTAAAATCAGATGTTTCAGGATCTTGAACAATTGTGACGCCGCCGTATTCTTTGATTTTTTTTAAACCAAAAGTGCCATCAAATGCTGTTCCCGAAAGGACAACACCAATGGCAAAACTTTTATAAACCTGAGCAATAGCCTCAAACGAAATATCAATATTTTGAGTGATTTTGTCAATGCGTTTGATTACATGCATTTTTAAAATACCATCTTCTGCCTTCAAATAATTGTTTTGAGGCACGATATAAATATGGTCCGGCTTAAAATCAATTTCACTTACAATATCTACCACAGGAATCTGTGCCGACTTTGCTAATTCGTCAGCGAGATTAGGAGGATTATCAGAAGATAAATGCTGGATAACAACATAAGCAATACCAGAGTCTTTTGGCAGCTGTGAAATTATCGTAAGTAAAGCTTCTAATTCTCCTACAGCGCCTGCAATAGCTGTTATTGGAAAGTTTTGTAAAGGATTTTCAGTTGGAGTGGTATTTTTTAAAGTCATTGGTGTTTTAAACAGCGTGTAATTCCAACTTTAAAGATACTACTATTTTTAACTTTTATCTTAAATTTTGGATGAAAAACTGTATGAAAGTTTCTTCTTTTGTATTTTAAATTATCTGCAAATGTGGTCTGATCTGTAGGCTGACAATATCGCATCTTTTGTGCTGTGAAAGGCAGAACAAAACGCTCATTGCAATATCTTCTGCTTCAAGCATTTCCATTCTTTCGATTTTATCCTGCTGTACTTCTATAGGATCTGGCTGCATATCGCTGGTTACGGCGCCTGGCTCGACATGTGAAACTTTAATCCCAAGCGGATTTATTTCTTTTCGAAGCGCTGTACTAAAACCTCTAATAGCTGTTTTGGTAGAAACATAAATAACTCCGGTTTTCTCTTTTGTTTCAGCGCTCATCGAACCAATGTTTACAATGTGTCCTGATTTTTGCTCTTTCATTCTGTTAACCGCTTCCTTCGCGAAGGCGATATAACCCAAAACATTGGTCTCTAAAATATATTTCCAGTCTTCATATTCGCCTTCAATCAAGCCTCCCGCGGGTAAAGCGGCGTTGTTTATTAAAATATCGATTCCGCCAAGAAGGCTGTCTACTTTTCCCCAGATCATGTCAATGTCTTCCTTTTTTGTAACATCTGCAGCAACACCGTAAATTTCGCCAGCTTTTGATTTTTCTTTAATATCGTTCATTGCATTATAAAAATCATTTTCATCTCTTCCGAAGATAAAAACGCGTCCGCCGAGAGATACCAAAAGATCAGCTATTGCTTTTCCAATTCCAGTTGTTCCGCCTGTTATTACAATTCTTTTTTGAACGATGTTCTGGCCAAAGTAGTTCGCTATATTTTCCATATTTTATTATTTGATGACAACTAAAAAGCTGGTTTTATTTAACTTGAATTTTGTTTAAATCGTTTTTTGCAGGTCCGTTGGTTACGGTTCCGTCACAAGCAAATCTTGAACCGTGGCACGGGCAGTCGAATGTTTTTTCATCTGAGTTCCATTGCACTATACAGCCCAAATGCGGACAAACTGCCGAAAATGCTTGAAGCGTATTATCATAATCACGATAAACAGCCACTTTTTTTAATCCGACAGAAAGAATACCGCCGTCTCCCGCTTGTAAATCGGCAGTATTGTTGAGATCAGATGCTGTAATCCAGTCCAAATACTGTGATGCCATATTTCCAGCTTCTTTTACAAAATCGCCAAAAGCTTTAAAAGTAATTCGAGACGGATTGTATAAATCTTCCCATTTATTTTTTACGCCCATAATTTGATCGGTAATTATCATTGCCCCAATAGTGGCGTGTGTCATGCCGTTTCCAGAATCTCCCGTAATAATGTAAATGTTTTTGTCGCCAGGATTTCGACCCAAAAATCCTAAAGAATCGTAAGGTTCCATCACTTGTCCCGACCATTTATATGTAATCTCATCGATCATCGGGAAATATTGTTTTGTCCAGACTGCTAGTCTTTCATATCGTTCTGTTTCAGAAATTCCTTCTACGTCTGCTTGTCCTGTTTTATGATCTTCTCCGCCAGAAATCAGCAAATCGTATTCATCATCAAAACTTTCTAAACGCACATAATGATACGGCTGCGAAACCCATTTTGATTTTACATCGCCAGTATCCCACCACAAAGCATACGGTAAAGAACCTTTAGGAACTTTAGCGCCTATAACATACGTTCTGTAAGCATGCTGTTTGGTGTGCATTGTTAAAACATCGTTTATTGGCGTATTGGTCGCCACAACAATATGTTCTGCATTAAATTGAAAACCATTGACAGTAGCTCCTTCTTTTGTGATGTTTTCGGCATGTGCCTCAGTAAAAATGTTGCCTCCGAGTGCTTTTACAGCTTCTGCAACTCCTTTTAAATAATGTAAAATGTGAAATTGAGCCTGATTTCTAAATTTAATAGATCGCTGTTTTTCTCCGCCCGCTAAATAAGGCGTATTGAGTAATAATGAAGTGTTGAGTCCTGCGTTTGCAGTGGCTATAAATTCTTCGTCTAGATTTTTTTCTTTATCACTCGGATGAAGAAATAAATAACCGTTAACCCTTTTAAAAGAGCAGTCAATATTTAAATCGGTAACTATTTTTTCTATTTCATCAATAGCAGCGCTGTGGCTTTCTGCGGCAAGCTGTGAATTTTCTTTTCCAAAAGTATTTTCAAGATAGTAATATCTATCGTCCAATGCACAGCTCAAATGTGCTGTTGTTCTTCCAGATTCACCGCTTCCTAAAAAACCGTCTTCCACCAAAACTACTTTTTTACCTTGTTTTAAAAGTTTGTAAGCTGTGGTAAGTCCGGCAATTCCGCCGCCAATAATAAGTACTTCTGTCGAAATATCTTGACTTGGTTTATCGAAAGCTAAAATTGAAGTAGTATCAATCCAAAAAGAAACATTGTCTCCAGAAGTAATGCTTCCTTCATTTAAGTTATCAGCTGCTTTATTCATCTTTTTGCGTTTTAGTTTTACATCATTCCTTCCAAATCTAACCACAAGAAGCACTGCATTCTTATAGTTTGATTCCAGAATCTTACAGGATTGCCAGTTGTGCTTTATATAAGAATTTTGAAAAATAGTATAAGTGTAACTCTTTTGTTAATAGTTAATTAGCTAGAATTAATTATAAAATTTTTATTATGAAAGCAGCAGTTATCCACGGACCAGGCTCTATTAAATATGATACGGTCGATGATCCAATTTTAAAAGAAAAAGATGATATTATTCTAAAGGTAACGTCGACGGCAATCTGCGGTTCAGATCTTCACATTTATTCTGGTGGTCTGCCTCAGCCGAGGCCTATGGTTTTAGGACATGAATTTATGGGGATTGTCGAAGAAACAGGTTCGGCGGTTACACATTTAAAACGAGGAGATCGAGTAGTAGTTCCTTTTCCTATCGCATGCGGCAATTGTTTTTTCTGTAATCACGATGTTCCGGGCAATTGCGAACATAGTAATCCAGAAAATTATGGTCCAGAAGGTGGTATTTTAACAGAGAAAGGCGGTGCGCTTTTTGGTTATACCGATCTTTACGGAGGTTATGACGGAGGACAATCACAATATGTTCGAGTACCTTACGCTAATTATGGTCCGAGAATTGTTCCGGAAGATTTATCTGATGAACAAGTATTGTTTTTAACCGATATTTTTCCAACAGGATATACAGGAGTCGATTGGGGAGAAGTAAAAGGAGGAGAAACTGTTGCAATTTTTGGCTCAGGTCCAGTTGGAATCATGGCTGCAAAAAGTGCTTGGCTTCGCGGTGCGGGACAAGTTATTATTGTAGATACGCTTCAATACAGATTAGACAAAGCAAGAGTAACAACGGCTTCGACTACAATTCTTTGGGAAGACGGACCTAAAGATGTTGTTGAGCAGATTCGTGCGCTGACAAAAGGACGTGGTGCAGATGTTTGTATTGACGCTGTAGGATTTGAACCGGAACGAAATCTTGGAGACAGAATTAAAGCAACCCTAAACTTTGAAAAAGGTTCGATAAAAGTGCTGGAGGCCTGTATGAGCGCCGTTCGCCGAAGCGGTATTGTTTCTGTTTTGGGAGTTTATCCTGTGAATTATGATAATTTCCCGCTTGGACAATTTTTTGACAAAGGAATTGTGCTAAAAGGAGGACAGGCGCCTGCTCACAAACACATTGATAAATTGCTTGAATATGTGGTGCAGGGTAAAGTAAAGCTTGATGATGTTATTACTCACAGAATGCCACTTTCTGAAATCTCACATGCGTATGATATTTTCAAAAATAAAGAAGACGGTTGTGTCAAAGTAGTTTTAGATCCTTGGAAATAAAAGGAAGAAAGAAATAAAAAAGATGAAATTCTAACAAGTTAGAGTTTCATCTTTTTTTATGAATAATAGGAAAAAAAAATAAACAAACGTTTCCGTTATTCTCAAAGTCTCAAAACTCAACTGCAAACTGAAAACCGAGACTGCAAACTGCAAGTTGAGACTGAAAACTGAAAACTAAAAAAATTACCCGCCAGTTTCCATATGCGGTGCATCGACAGGTTTAGATTGTGAAGAACCTATTTGGCGGAAATATATGGATAACATTACGATGGCGAATACAGAAAGAAATTCACTCTGCCAGTTTTGAAAAGATTCAAACCAGAATCTAGAATTCCCTATATAAGAGGAAACAGTTTCTAATGATTTTCCTTCGAGAAGCAGTTTTTCGTTTTCGTCTTTTAAACTTCCATAAAAATGAAGCACCATCGAGATAACAAATAATAAAAGTAAAAGTATGGTAAGTGAATGCTTGTAGATTTTTAAAATAAATCCACCTTTTTTAACAGGCCAAGGCGCATCTTTTCGGTTTGGATCTGGTTCTCTGTCCACTTCTTCGGGTTCATCTATTTTTTTTGATTCTGATGATCCTTTTTGTTTCAAGAAAATGGTTAAAACTACAAAAAGAGCCATTTGAAGAAATTCACTTTCCCAGTTTTCAAAAGTAGATTCGAAAAAATGTCCAGAAAGCAGATAAGAACCTAACGGAATAATTTTACCGCCTTCTTCAACAAGTTCGTTGTTATGTTCTTTAAAACCTAAAAATATCTGTCCAATAAAAGAGCCAATAAAAAGCAAAATAAAACAGATACATAATCCATTATTTTTTAAAAAGTTCTTCATTCTAATTTTCTATTTTCATTGAAATTCAGTTAAAAATTATTTTTTGTACACGAGAATAAATTTCAAAAACGAAACTTATCTAAAACGCCTTTAAACTTTATTGGGTTTACTGACATATTTATTTCCTTTAATAAAAAAACGCCAAGGCAAAAGCGCATCTTCCTGAGCGTATGCTACGCCAACACGTGGCGAGGCAATAATCTGATCTTCAGGATATCGAATGCCGTGATCTTCTACCCAGATTTCATCTCCGTTTAGATCTTTTTTATTAAAAGAAGCATTAATTCCCATTGCCTTTGCAGCAGAACCTGGACCAGCAGAAATAGCGCCTTTAACATGAGACATATTTCGTCTTTCTTCCATAATTTCTTTTCCTTCCAAAGGTTCAATTGCTCTTATCAAAACGGCATGAGGTTCTCCTTCAACAGAACTTACAATATTAAAAAGATGATGAATTCCGTAGCATAAATAAACGTACGAAACGCCGCCGGTACCAAACATGATTTCGGTTCTATTGGTACGCCTTCCGCCGTAAGCGTGAGAAGCTTTATCCTGCACGCCAAAATAAGCTTCTGTTTCTACAATGATGCCGGCAGTTGTTTTGCCATCAACTTGAGTATAAAGCACCTTTCCTAAGAGATCTTTCGCTAGAAAAATAACATCAGGATTTAAATAGTAAGAAAATGGTAATTTGAACGGATACATTTAAAATTATCGAATTAATTATCTGCAGGCTGTAAAAGCGAATCCATGAACTTTGCAGTTACAATTGTTCCCTCTTCATCTTCCCACTGCGTAATGACATTTTCTATGAGTTCAGGCTCAAAACCTATAATTTTCATAACAGGACCGCCAAATTCCTGGCGAACTTCTTGTCCTTTTTTAAACTTCATTTCCATAGTTTTAAACTAATTGATTAATAATTATTGTTATTTGATTCTAGATATACTTTCAAATTAGCGATATCATCTTTCACCATTTTTTCAAAATACGGATTCAAAAGTTTAGCTGCACTTTCTCCTGCAACGCCTAGTGGTGCATGATAAGAAATGGTAATATCCAATTCTGTAGCATAACCTTTTGATTTAAAAACAACTTTACCAGCGTTTTTAATAGATGAACCTTCAATAGAATTCCAGCTTAAAAGTTCGTTTTTCTCCTCTTTTACAATTTCGGCTTTCCAAGATATTTTACCAATTCCTGCAGGTCCTTTCGCCGTCCATTCTGAGATCGTAGAATTTTCTGTTGTAATCGATTCAATGTGATTCATGAATTTTGGCAAGTTTTCAAGATTTCTCCAGAAATCATATACCTCATGCACAGGTCTTTCGATCACAGTACTTACACGAATATTTACATTAGAAGCTTTGTCTTTCATTAAATGATCTGCAGCGTGATAAACTGGACAGTATCCAGAAATCCCTCTTAAAAGCATAGCTCCCGCGGTACCTGCTTGTGTAATATTTTTTTTCTCTTTAGATAAGGCGCTGTATAATAGATAAGCACCGCTGGTTACCATAAGTATTCTTTCTGCAGTTGATACATTTTGTTTTAATGCCGATTTTGATTTTTGTCCCTGCTGTATTGCTGTTGTGCTCATAATAAGGTGATTTAAAGTTAATAGATTAAAATTAAGTTCTTTACTAACGATTTGTTTACAGGATTTTAAGGATTGCTTATACAATTATACGAACAGCGGCAGATTTGATTTTGAGGTATTTAACAAGTGATTCTTGTAAACCATTTCTATAATTATGTAAAAACGGTGTGTTTAAGGACTTTAGATTTGGTTTTATTATTATAAACTAAAAAAATCGTACTATGAAAACGTTATTTAAAACTAGAATTTTGATGTTACTTCTTTTAACGGGATTAGCATTTGCATGTAAAAAAAGTGATGGTAATGCAGTAGATCCACAAATGAATCAAGAAACCGACAGCATGAACATGTCTGTAGATACTATTGGTCCTGCAAGAGATTCGTCTGCAACGCTGGATCCAGATCAAAGTGGTCAAAACGGAACAACTGGCGCAACAGGCGAAGGATCAACAGGATCTGGAACACAAGGTTCTACACAAAAAGGGAATCAGAATGTGAAAACAGATTCGATTAAAAAGTAATTTGTTTTCTGATTTAAATGTAAAATCAATAAATTAAAAAGTTATGAAATTACCGAAAGAAATTCTTAATGGCTTTTTGATATTTGCCGGGATAGCACTATTTTTCCTTTTGATGGAAGTTTTAAATCTCTCCAATCTTTTTTATTTACGACTGCTGAATGTTTTATTTATTTTTTACGGAGTAAATAGAACACTGCAGATGAATTTGGCTGAAGGGAAAAATGGGTTTGTTCCCAATGCAGTATCGGCTATGGTTACTTCGTTTTCTGCAGTTGTTATGAGTATTCTAGCACTGCTTATTTACAGTTATGCTAAAGGTGGCGATAACTATGTAAAATCGTTGTCTTCGGCTTTTATGTTCGGCGGCGAACCTTCTGTGGCATCGTACTGTCTTTCTTTGTTTTTTGAAGGAAGCGCTTCTTGTATTATTGTCACACTTTTATTAATGCTTTATTGGAATAATAAATATGCAGCAGATTAAGAAAGAAAAAAAATCTTGAAAAGAAGTAGTTAGAACTCTTTTCAAGATTTTTTTCTTTTAATGAAATACAAAAATTAATAATCCTCATCATCGTCTTCATCAGCTTTTGATTCGTCTAATGTTCTTCTGTTGGCATCATCAAAATCTTTTTCGTCATCGTCATCGTCATCATCTTTGAGATCCTCGTCTAAATCTTGCGCAATGGGTGCGTTTTTTTGAAAGTAAGGATCAGAAGTATCATTTTCATCTTTCAGCGTTGATCCCTCATCTTCATTATCAGAATATTCGGGTGTGTGTTTGTGTCTGTGTGATTCATTTTCATGCTGATTTATAGCTGGATCCTTTTTCTCTAAAAGTTCCGAATTGATCGAATCGCTGGCTGAGTGATCTGCAGCGTAATAAGTCTGATCTTCCTGATCATAATTATCATAATTTTCTCTTGACATAATTATAAAGTTTTGTGTTACTATTAAAGTTTAGATAATTTTGAAGGATCTGTGGCTTCTCCCATGCTTTTTCCTTTCATGTTTTCTTCAAATTCCTGTATTAAATTTTCGTCCTCCTGATCACTTTTATGATTCTCCAAGAGTTCACGTGCTTGCTTAAGCCCAGTGGCTATTGCAGTTCCTTCATCTGCGCCATCCTGTAGGAGCGCATTAGCTATTTCGACCGCTTTTTCTCGTACTTCTTGCGGCTGGTTCTTGTAAGATGGAGGATAATCTCCGTTGTACCATGGCATAATTATTTGATTTTTAAGAGATATTCTCTTGTTAGTTCAACATTTTCCGATGTTCTAGAAGTCTGATAAAATTCTTCTTGTAAAACGCTTAGTCTGATAGTGATTCTTGAAGCAGTTGTTTTACCTTTTTTATATATTGTATTCATTGTTTGATATTTTAAGTTGAATCAAATTTAGTTTCATAAACCATGCACATCTTATATTTTAAAGGAATGAATTTATATTATTGTAATGATTATCAGTAGAGTGCATTATTTACTTAGATGATGAAGTACGTGCTATTATGCTAGTTTTATAACTTTTAAAAGTGATTCTATAAGATGCAATCTTGACAATTGAAGTACTTTTATAAAAACTAAAATTTGCAGATTATGAAAACGAACAATTTAAATCCAGATGGTGCTAAAAAAAGTGGTTCTGACAATAGAAGTGATACGAGAAAACACCAATATAAAGATCATGACGAGGTTTTAACAAACGATGAAAACTACGATTCTGATACTCAGAAATTCAAAGGAGAAGAACCCGATTTTGATGATAAATTGGAGAATGAAGAAAAAAATAACGACAAGTAAAAAAAAATGTCTCACTATCTGAGACATTTTTTTTGTTTAAAACAATTCCAATTGATTATTAGGATTTATAGTTTTGGTTTTAGGTGGTTTAGCATGACCAAAAATAGTTCTGCCACCATATTTGTATGATTCGTCGCGTTCTTTTTGTATGAGCGCGTTAAAATCAGAATTAGAAGCATTTGGCGTAAATCCTTCTTCTGCTTTTTTGGAGATTTCAGACAATTTTCTAATCGCATCCATTTTGTCACTGTTTCCAATTTTAGCGCGGTTTATGGCTTTTTGCAACGTATCGATCGTCTCGTCGTAAATGTTGACAGGAACAGGAAACGGATGTCCGTCTTTTCCTCCATGAGCAAATGAAAAACGCGCAGGATCTTCAAATCGGGTAGGAGTGCCGTAAATAATTTCGCTGACTAATGCTAAAGATTGCAAAGCTCTCGGTCCCATTCCTTTTAAAAGTAATAATTCTTCAAAATCTTCGGGTTTGTTTTCATGCGTTGTCCAGAGCATTGCGCCGAGTCTTTTCATATTCACATCTTCCATTCTAACATCATGATGGTCAGGCATAGAAAGGTGCTGCATTTCTTTTATAATTTTTACCGGAGATTCTTTAACCAATTCTAAAATACCTTCTCTGGATTTCGTTGCAGCATTTGCTGTCAGATTTAAGATATTTCCTTGATTTTCTCCGTAAATAAAGGTGTGAGGCTCATTTATAAAAGATTTTAAATCGGGCGAATGCCAGTGATATCTTCGTGCTGTTTTAGAATGCGGATTCATTCCTTGTTGGATAACGGCCCATTGTCCTTTATTGTCCACAATAAAATTATGCTGATACAACTGAAATCCGTCCTGAATGGCCGTGTTGTCTACTTTTGCTGTAAGTCGGCTGCAGTTGGCAAGGTTGTTTCCGTCTAATCCCGTTTTTTCTCCAACAAATAAAAGTTCTTTTGGCGTTAAAAGAGAATTTTTTCCTTTACCCCCACAAATATAAATTCCCAACTCTTTTGAATGCGGATTTACAGCTTTTTTTAAAGCGCCAAGTACAGAAGTTGTAATTCCAGAAGAATGCCAGTCCATGCCCATAACAGCTCCAAAACTTTGAAACCAAAAAGGATTACTCAGTTTGCTCACCACCTCAGAAGTAGAAAATTCTAAAGCGATCGTTTCAACAATGGCAAAACCCAGTTTAGACATCCTTTCAGAAAGCCAAAGCGGTACTTGTCCGTAATGTAAAGGTAAATCTGCTGTGCCGGAACGTTTCATTTGATTATTGCATTTTTACAAAAGTAGCTAAAAAAGCACCATTTTATTGAAGATGATAGTTACAATCTAGAACAAATGCACAACTGAATAATTTTATCTAAAATGATTTTTTATAGCTAGAAATAAACGTAAAGATTAATAAATCAATTTTAAGTTTTCGACAAATTCATTTCTAATTTCACCACTTTAAAACAGTCTGTCAATTTATTAAAAACTGTATATGAAATAAAAACTGGTAGTAAAAAAAGGATTCATAATCCCGTAACACATTTAAAAAATGTTTTTTTTGATTGAAACTGGTAGTGTAAAAATCATACGTAAAGAATGAATGTATAGATTTGGAATCTTCTAACTATTTTAAACCTTTACTTCATGATTAATTATTCTTTAACAAAATCATTCAAAACTATTAGTATATTTTTGATTTTGCTGTTTGCATCATTTACTGCAAATGCACAGTTAGAAACTACCGAAAGTGAAGTCGGATTAGGCTGGAGCAATAATTCTGTGAATACAGTTATTTTTAGAAATAGTGCGCTGACTTCTTTCAAAGAAAATCAATATACCGCTTATTATGATCCAGAAGGCAGAATGGTTTTGGCCAAACGAAAATTAAACTCTAAAACTTGGGATAAAGTCATTACGCCATACAGCGGCAATGTAAAAGATGCCCACAACGACATCAGCATTATAATAGACGGCGATGGTTATCTTCATGTGAGTTGGGATCATCATGATACACGTTTGCGATATGCCAGAAGTATAAAGCCATTTTCTTTAGAATTAGGTGAAGAAAAGCCAATGACGGGAATCGATGAAGATAAAGTAACGTATCCAGAATTTCATAATTTATCAAACGGAAATCTATTGTTTTGCTATCGTTCTGGCGCTTCTGGAAGAGGAAATCTAGTCATAAAATCGTATGATTTAAAAGAACAAAAATGGACTTCATTACAAAATAATTTATTGGATGGTGAAAACCAGCGCAGTGCGTATTGGCAAATGTGCATTGGCGAAAAAGGAATTTATATTTCGTGGGTTTGGCGAGAAAGCTGGGATGTATCAACAAACCATGATATTTGTTACGCTTTTTCTGCCGATGGAGGAAAAACATGGCAGAAATCTACCGGAGAAAAATATACTTTACCTATTACAAAAGCTACAGCAGAACTGGCTTGGCAGGTGCCACAAAACAGCAGTTTAATCAATCAAACTGCAATGACTGTGGATGAAAATGGCAATCCATACATTACTACATATTGGAATAATAATAGCATGCCGCAATACAAAGTGGTTTATTTTTCTGCTGGAAAATGGAATTTAATTGATACCGATTTTCGTCAAACATCTTTTAATCTTGGTGGTGGCGGAACCAAAAGAATTCCGATTTCGCGTCCTGAAATTTTGGTGAACAAATCGATGTTGTATCTGCTTTTTCGAGATGAAGAACGAGATAACAAAATAACATTAGCCTATACCAATTTAGAAAATAAAAAATGGCAGTTGAAAGATGTAAGTCGGTTTACTGTGGGGCAGTGGGAACCTAATTTTGATAAAGAACTTTGGAAAAATAAAAAACAACTTCACATTTTTTCTCAAAATGTAAACCAAGCAGATGGTGAAGGATTGGTAAAAGCAAATCCAGAACCTGTACAAGTTTTAGAAGTCAAACAATTACCAGTTTTAAAGAAGTAAACCTATTTAATCTGCCAAGTAATTTTTTTAAACACATAGAATCATAGATTTTTGAAGCTTTTTAGAAAGGCGTTTCACTTTTTTAAATGCACATAGTGAACTTTATAAAAGAAATAAATTTCTCTTTTTGAAATTCTTTTTTAGATATAAAAACTAGGATTATATGTTTTGAAATAATTTCGAATAAAGCGAAATCCTGTCCTAAAAGCACGTTATTTAGCACTTTATGTTGAAATACCCCTTCTAATTTACTGTAAAGCCCCTCTTGTCTTGTATGTCGTTATCTAAATTTGTAAAGTTGATTTATTTCTGAGGCGAACTATAATATTATGAATTGGCTGATTGGAAATAAATTTAAGAGTAATAAATTTTTAAAAACCATTGTGTAGTTAAATGAAAAAAATTGTATTAGCACTAGCTTTATTCTTGAGTCTGCAAAATAATTATGCCCAAAATAACGAATGGGAAAATCCTCAAATTTTAGACAGAGGAAAAGAAGCGGGCAGAAGTTCCTTTCTTTTATTCAGCAATGAAAATGAATTAAAAGAAAACAATCCGAAAAAATCGGCATTATATCAAAGTCTAAACGGACTTTGGAAATTTGATATAGTAAAGACTCCGGCGCAACGACCTGAGAATTTTTTCGAACCAAAACTCGATGTTAGCAAATGGTCAGAGATTCAAGTGCCTTCAAACTGGGAATTGAAGGGATTTGATATTCCAATTTATACCAACATCGTATATCCGTTTCCTAAAAATCCTCCATTTATTGCTGGAGATTATAATCCGGTGGCAAGTTACAGACGCAATTTTACGATTTCAGATTCTTGGAAAGATAAAGAAATCATACTTCATTTTGGTTCTATTTCGGGTTATGCAAGAGTGTTTTTGAACGGAAAAGAAGTTGGAATGACAAAAGCGTCAAAAACTCCGGCCGAATTTAATATTACTTCTTTTTTAAATAAAGGAGAAAACTTAATTGCGGTTCAGGTTTTTAGATGGCACGACGGAAGTTATCTTGAAGATCAGGATTTCTGGAGGTTAAGCGGTATAGAACGTGACGTTTATTTACAGGCAATGCCAAAAACTACGGTTTGGGATTATTTTGTAAAAAGTGATTTAGACAATCAATACAAAAACGGACTTTTTAATCTGGACGTTACTTTAAAATATTTCGAAAATAATAAAATCAAAAATCCATCTGTAAAAGTAGAATTGTATGATAAAAATGGAAAATCGGTTTATTCTGAAAGCAAAAAAGTTAGTGCAAAAGAGACGAATGTCAGCTTTTCAAAAACTATTGAAAATGTACAACAATGGAATGCCGAAACGCCAAATTTATACCGTTACACGATTACATTATTAGACAGCAAAGGCAACGTTTTGGAAGTTGTTTCTAAAAAAACGGGTTTTAGAAAAGTTGAAATAAAAGATGCACAGCTTTTGGTAAACGGAAAAGCGGTAATGGTAAAAGGTGTCAACATTCACGAACATGATGATGTAAACGGACATGTGCCAAACGAAGAATTAATGCTGAAAGATCTTCAATTAATGAAAGAATTCAACATCAACGCAATCCGTATGAGTCATTATCCGCACGATACAAAATTTTATGATTTATGTGATGAATATGGATTTTATGTGGTTGACGAAGCCAATATCGAATCGCATGCAATGGGTGCAGAATGGCAGAACTGGTTCGATCAAAAAAAACATCCTGCTTATTTGCCAGAGTGGGCGCCGGCTCATTTAGACCGCATTAAAAGAATGTTTGCATTTGATAAAAATCATCCCTCAATTATTATTTGGTCCCTAGGAAATGAGTGCGGTAACGGACAAGTTTTTTATGATGCTTACGATTGGTTGAAACAAGTCGATACAACGCGTCCAGTTCAGTTTGAGCAAGCCGGAGAAAATAGGAATACAGATATTGTCTGCCCGATGTATCCAGGAATTAAAAGCATGAAAACATATGCTGAAGCCAATAAAAATCGTCCGTACATTATGTGTGAATATGCACACGCAATGGGAAACAGCGGTGGGAATTTTCAAGAATATTGGGACATCATCAACAGCAGTAAACACATGCAGGGCGGTTTTATCTGGGATTGGGTGGACCAAGGAATAAAAACGAAAGATGCAAACGGAAAAACATTTTGGGCTTATGGAGGCGATTTGGGCGGTTCGAAACTACAGCATGATGAAAATGGCTGTGCAGATGGCGTTATATTTTCAAACAGAACACCAAAACCTGCTTTAAGCGAAATCAAAAAAGTATATCAAAATATTCATTTTCAACTTACTGGATCAGATTTAACGGTAACGAATTGGTATAATTTTATCACTCTTTCTGATTATATTTTTAAATGGGAATTGACTAAAAATGGTTCAAAAGTAAAATCGGGAGAATTTAATTTGGATACTGCGCCTTCACAAAGTAATAAAGTCGCTTTAGATTTAGGCTCAATTGACGACAATTCAGAATATTTTTTGAATGTTTATGCGGTTTCAAAAAACGATGTGCCTTTGGTTAAAAAAGGACATGAGTTTGCAAGAGAGCAATTTAAGTTAGGAAAAGGAACGTATTTTAAAACCAATAAAGAAGAAAAAAGTACTTCAAAACTAAAATATACAGTAAAAGATAATTTGGTTTCATTTGAAACAGAAAAGGTTTCAGGACAATTCGATCTTAAAAAAGGAGAGATTTTGAAATACAATTTGAAGAATGAAACAAATTCAATTTTTACCAATTTCCCAACTCCATATTTCTGGCGCGCTCCAACAGATAACGATTTTGGAAGCAACATGGAAAATAAATTGGTTGTTTGGAAAGAAGCATCGCAAAACCCAACAGTTGTAAGTGCAGCATTAGACAAAAAAACTACTGATGGAGTATTGATAAAAGTGGTTTACAAATTAGCTTCGGTTGATGTTCCGTACATGGTAGATTATTTGATTCAGAATGATGGGACAATAAAAGTTACTGCAGCGATAGATTTGGCAGGAAAAGAATTGCCAGAAATACCACGTTTTGGAATGCGTGTCATACTAAACGGAGCTTTTGAAAATTTAAGCTATTACGGAAGAGGTCCGTGGGAAAATTATTCTGATAGAAATTCGGCAGCATTTATTGGCGAATATTCAGATAAAGTAAGTAATCAGTACACAAAAAATTACATTCGTCCACAGGAAGGCGGTTACAAAACCGATGTACGCTGGCTGGAATTGCAAAATGCAAATGGTAAAGGTGTAAAAATCGAAGGTTTGCAGCCACTTGGATTTAGTGCATTGAATATTTCAACTGAAGATCTCGATCCTGGAAAAACGAAGGCACAAAGACATTCTTCAGATTTGGATTTAGATTCTAAAGAAGCAGTTTATCTTCATATAGATTATAAACAAAGAGGCTTAGGCGGTGATGACAGCTGGGGACGTCTTCCTCACGATCAATATCGTTTATTAGACAAAAAATACCAGTATTCTTATGTGATTTCACTTGTAAATTAGTGTTTTTAGTTATATTTATGAACAAAACCTATGAGTGCTGCTCATAGGTTTTTGACTATCTAAAGATTTCAGAAACTAACCAATTCTAATCAACCCATTTTGAAAAACCAAATTCTATTTTTTTTAGCGCTTTTAATTTATTTTACAGCAAAATCGCAGACTGTAGCGAATGCTATTCCCAAATTTGGACAGAAAAAATATGAGATTGGATACATCGGCATCAAAAACGGACTTGCAAATAATGCCGTAACCTCGGTATATAAAGATAAAAGAGGCTTGATGTGGTTTGGAACTTACGATGGAGTAAGCAGATATGACGGTTATAATTTTCTGAATTTTAGAAATGAACCAAACGACACCAATTCTTTGGTAAATAACAGAATTGTAAGTATCTGCGGGACGCAAAATGAAATTTGGATTGGAACAAAAGGAGGAATTTCAGTTTATGATTATTTGAGTAATCAGTTTCGAACAAAAAATTATATCGATGCAAAAACGTCCAAAAGCGAGAGAATAGATATTGTTATCAATCAGATTCAGGATTATAAATCAAAAATGTACATTGCCACAGCCGGAAAAGGATTGCTTTTTGCTGCTGGAGAAAAAGAAAAAATTGTGCAGATTCCGCTTTTATATAAAGGAAAAATGGAATGGGATTTTCATGTTCAGGAAATGGATTTTGATAAGTCTGGCAAAATGTGGTGTTCGATTGCAGGTATTGGTTTGGCCACAATGGAATCTGGAGCAAAAAGACTTTCTGTTATTTTTGAAAGTTCTATAGGCACGGGCTGTATTTTATTCGACAAATATTCAAATATCTGGTTAGCAACAGAAGAAGGACTTTTAAAATACAACACAAAAACAAAAACGAAGCAACTGTACACCAATCAGGAAATTCAATATCCAATTTCAGATTTGATGTATAAGGCTTCTGCCAATGAACTTTGGATTGCCACAAATGGAAATGGTGTTGTAAAATACAATTACAATAAAGATTCTTTTTCAATGCTTAATGCTTGTCTTGATGAAGAAAAACTCAATAGCAACGCCATATCATCGCTATATTTAGATAATGAAAACCGAGTTTGGATTGCTACTTTAAGAGGCGGTGTAAATACGATTGAAGAAACAAAAAGTCCTTTTGTTACAATTTCTAAAAATGAGCAGAAAAAAAACACCCTGCCAAGCGATTTTATTCTTTCTTTATGTGAGCAGGATTCAGAAAATCTTTGGATTGGTACAGATGGAGCGGGAGCAAGCCTCTGGAACCGCAAAACAAATACATTTACGAATTATGCGTATAATGCCAATAATCCAAATTCACTGAGCAATAATTTCGTTTCAGGTATTCTTAAAGACGATAAAGGAACTTGGTTTGGCACCTATGGCGGAGGCGTCTGCTTGTTTAATTCCCAAACCCAGAGTTTTAAGAAATACGATTTGTACAACCCTAAAATAAAACTAGTTCATAAGAATATTTGGGTTTTATACAAATGCAAAAAAGATATATTATGGGCGGCTTCACCAGATGGAGCAGGTTTGTATAGATACAATGAAAAATTAGATCAATTTGATTTTGTAGATGCCAAAATTCGTGGTATTATTTCGATAGCCGAAGATCAGCACCATCTTTGGATTGGAAATTTTTCAAAGCTGTATCAATTGAATCCCAATACATTGCAAAGCAAAGAAATCGATGTCAAATATCCAGTTCGCTCTGTAGTTTCACATTCCGATACAAAAATGCTGGTGGGTACAGAAGGAGGTGGTTTGATGATTTTGAATCCGAAAACTTTTCAGCGAAAATTTTTGACACAACGAAACGGACTTCCAAATAATTCTATTTTAAACATTGTACGAGATAAACAAGGCATTTATTGGTGCAGTACTTACAACGGAATATTTACTTATAATGTTGAAAATGGAAAAATTAACAGTTACCATGATGCAGACGGACTTCAGAGCAATCAGTTTAATTACAATGCTGCGCTGCGACTTTCTACTGGCGAAATTGTATTTGGCGGTATCAAAGGTTTTAATATTATTGATACCAAAGTAAACAGTCAAATTCATGCTTTCCCTAAACTGATAATGACTTCAATTAAAGTCAATAATAAAACCTACGATCAGGATGGTTTAGGAGTTTTTGGAATCGAAAAATTAAAATTGCCTTACGATGAATCGATGCTGAACATTGATTTTGCTGCTTTAGAATACAGTTTGCCGGAGAAAATTTCTTATGCTTATTTTTTAGAAGGCTGGGATTCGCAATGGCATTATGTAGATAATATTCGAAGCGCCAATTATTCCAGAATTACAGAAGGAGATTATGTGCTGAAAATCAAATCTACAAATGCCGAAGGAATCTGGAATTCAAAATCAATTTCGCTTCCAATCACCATATTACCACCTTGGTACAGAAGTGGTCTGGCTTATTTTTTATATTTTATGATTGTCTGTTTGGCTATTTATGTGGTTGATCGATACCAGCGCCAGCAGTCAAAGTTAAAATATGAAGTAAAGCTTTCACAGGATTTAGCAAAACAGGAAAAAGAACTTAACGAGAAAAAAATAACTTTTTTCACCAATATTTCTCATGAGTTCAGATCTCCTTTAACCATGATTATTAATCCGTTAAAAGATATCATTTACGGCACAGAACAGCAGATTGATCCAGGCGCTATAGAAATGGTTTACAACAATTCTAGAAGATTATTGAGTCTTGTAGATCAGTTGCTTTTATTTAGAAAAACCGAAACTGAAACCGGAAAACTCAAAATTGGGCAAATTGATATTGTAGAACTTGCCAAAGAGGTTTTCAGCTGTTTTGTACATCATGCGAAAACAAAAAAAATAGATTACAGCTTTAGTATTTCCGAAGAAAGAGTCTTGGTTTATGTAGATCGCGAAAAAATAGAAATGGCTTTGTTTAATTTGATTTCCAACGCTTTAAAGTTTACAGAGAAAGAAAATGGAAGTGTTGCTGTTAACTTACGCTGTAAAGAAAATGAAGTGGTTATAAAAGTCGTGGATAACGGTGAAGGAGTTTCAGATGCTGATAAAGAGAAAGTATTCAATTTATTTTATCAATCTAATACGAACATAAAAAACAATCGTAAAGGATTTGGTATCGGACTTTATTTGGTGAAACAATTTGTGAATCAGCATTTTGGTAAAGTGAGTTGTAAGGATAATAAATATGGAGGAGCAACCTTTGGAATCAGACTGCCGCTTGGAAAAGCACATTTCGGCGATATTGAAATCAGAGAAGATTTAACCGATAGAACTTTATTTTTAGAAGAAGCTTTAGAAGATACTGCGATCCGCCAAAATGTGTTGCAAAGGATTGAAGAACCAGAGAATGTTAGTGATTTAATTAAAGATGCCAAAAGTATTTTAGTCGTAGATGATAATCCGCAGATAAGAAATTATTTGAAGCGAATATTAGCCTCAAAATATCATATTACGCTGGCTGAAAATGCTGAAAATGCCTTAGCTATAATTAAAAAAATACAGCCTGATTTAGTTATTTCTGATGTGGTAATGGGAGAAATGAATGGTGTTGCTTTTTGCAAACAGATAAAATCGGATGACGAATTAAAACACATTCCCGTGATATTACTAACAGGTGGAACTTCTGAAGATGTAAAGCTAAAAGGAGCAGAAGTAGGAGCAGATGACTATATAACAAAACCATTTGATAATGACTATTTACTAGCCAGAATCAGCGGTATTTTAGCGCGTAGAGCTAGTGAACAAAACTATCTGCTTAATTCAGTTACCAAAAAAGAGGCGAATCTAAAATTATCGGATGAAGATAAAAAACTCATTGAAAAAATTGCTGAGGTCATAGATGCCAATTTAGACATAGAGAATTTCAATGTACATGATTTGGCTTTTCATTTGGGAATGAGTTATTCTTTAGTGTATAAAAAAATTAAAAAAATTACAGGTAAATCGGTTTCAGAGTTTACGAGAAATGTACGCTTGCGAAAAGTTGCGACCTTATTAATTACAACAGATTTACAGATCAGTCAGGCGGCTTCGATTGCTGGTTTTGGCGATATTAAGTATTTTAGAAAACACTTCCAGCAGTTTTATAATATAAATCCGTCTGAGTTTAAAAAGAAATATCAAAACGTTAAGGATAATAAATATATACTGAATGAAAGTTTTTGGA
Source organism: uncultured Flavobacterium sp. (assembly GCF_946479975.1). The sequence continues at coordinate 9,807 of NZ_CAMLIX010000024.1, read as the reverse complement.
AATCAACTTAATGATCCTTTAAAGAAATAATTAAACCTTTAATTTAAAAATATAATGATGAGTTTTAAAAAATCATTTTTTATTGCAATAACCTCTGTATCTATTGCAGTTGCGGGCTGTAAAAGCAATGCCATTAAACAAGAACCGGCAATAAAAGAATCTAAAAAAGAAGTTCTAGCGATTATTGACAAAGTAAACAATCGCTGGCAGACAACGCATCAAGAACCTGGAAATGCTTTTTGGCATGTTTCGGCGTATCACACCGGAAATATGGAAGCGTATAAAGTTACTCAAAACCAAAAATATTTGGATTATTCTATGGCTTGGGCCGAGAAAAACCAATGGATGGGTGCAAAATCAACAGATAAATCAGAATGGAAATACAATTACGGAGAAACAGATAAACATGTATTATTTGGAGATTGGCAGATTTGTTTTCAGACTTACATTGATTTATACAATTTTACAGGGAAAAATGATCCGAAAAAAATTGCCCGCGCTCGTGAGGTGATGGAATATGAAATGAATACTTCTGCAAACGATTATTGGTGGTGGGTTGACGGTTTGTATATGGTAATGCCTGTTATGACAAAGTTGTACAACGTTACGGGGAACGAATTGTATTTAGAAAAACTGCATTCTTATCTGCAATATGCTGACAGTATTATGTACGATTCGGATTCTAAATTATATTTTCGTGATGCTAAATATGTTTATCCGAAACATAAAAGTGCCAACGGAAAAAAAGATTTCTGGGCAAGAGGTGATGGATGGATATTTGCAGGTTATGCTAAAATTATTCAGGATTTACCAAAATCGGCTAAACATAAAGAGGAGTATATCAGCCGTTTTAAAGATTTGGCTAAAGCACTTGCAGATTCCCAGCAGAAGGAAGGTTATTGGACAAGAAGTATTCTGGATCCAGAACATGCGCCAGGACCAGAAACTAGTGGTACAGCTTTTTTTACTTACGGTTTTATGTGGGGAATTAACAATGGATATTTGGATAAAAAAACATATTTGCCAGTGGTACAAAAATCATGGAATTATCTAACGACTTTTGCTCTTCAGCCAGATGGCACAGTAGGATATGTACAGCCTATTGGCGAAAAAGCGATTCCGGGTCAAGTAGTTGACAAAAATTCAACCGCCGATTTTGGAGTAGGCGCTTTTTTATTGGCAGCTTCAGAGGTTTATCGTTATGTGAAATAATTAAATAGTTTTCATCCATTTTTTAATTTGTAAATGTGTCCCGAGGTTCTAAACCTTGGGCTATGTTTTTTGTGGATAATTTTAATGTTTAAACAGGTCGCTCCTATGGAGCTTTTTCTCCAATCACAATTTCGGTCTACAAATAGTTTGTCCCTCTGGGACTATTTATCTGGCTTACTTTCAATTACAATCATAATAATCAAGTCACATTCAATAAATTTCTTGTTGCAATGGAACTATTTCTCATAAGTTATAAAAGCTCCAGCGGAGCTAAATATTTATAGAAAAATTTTAGACCAAGAAACTAGAGCTACAGCGTAGCGAAATATTTAGATCAAAATAATAATCAATAGTAAATTCGATTATTATTGAATGGTTTAAATAATTTGTCTTCATTGAACTATTGCTCATAAGATATAAAAGCTCCATCGGAGCTAAATATTTATAGAAAAATTTTAAACCAAGAAACTAGAGCTACAGCGTAGCGAAATATTCCACATCAATATAATTATCAATATAATTATCAATATTAAATTTTAGATATTAATTTTTTGCTATTCAAACAAAAAAAATAGCGTTTCCCACTATAAATGCGGATTTGCCCCTTTTATAATGCTGTAATTACCCCCTTTTACTTTTACTTCTTACATTAGATTTGCAATGCAGACTATATGTAATTACATGATAATGTGTGCTTAAAAAATTTTGAAGAAGAAAATTGTATAAAATACACTTATTTAATGTACTGCTATATTTTGCAGACTTATAACTAAACGATTAACCAAAAAATTACAACCAAAAATGACAAACTTTATTAGGAAAATTAAGGATCCTGATTATGGATCTGGATTTGATTTGAAAAAGAAACTTACACTACTTTGTGTCTTGGTTTCATTGTCTCAAGTACATGCATTTTCTACTGAAACCAGTAGCGCAAAAGAAACAGAAATAATCCAGCCGCAAAACACTATAGGTGGGCAGGTTAAAGATGCCAAAGGAATTCCGCTTCCAGGAGCTTCAGTTGTTATAAAAGGCACAAAAAAAGGCACCATAACAGATTTTGACGGAAGATTTACTCTCGAAGGAGATGAAAACTCGATACTTGTTGTATCATATGTAGGTTTTGTAAGTCAAGAGATAGCCGTAAAAGGTAAATCGAATATTAATATACAATTAGTCGAAACTTCTTCGTCTCTAGAAGAGGTTGTAGTCGTTGGATATGGTAAAATGAAGAAAAAGGATTTAACGGGAGCCATTGTTCAGGTTAAACCAGATGCATTGGCCAATCAGAATCCGCAGACGGTTCAGGATTTATTAAGAGGAGTTCCAGGTCTTAAAGTCGGTTATTCTGCCGATGCAAAAGGTGGAGGTTCTTTGCAGATCCGTGGGCAGACTTCTGTTTACAATCCAGATGGAGCCAATCATAATTCACCGCTTATTATTTTAGACGGAATGCAGTTTTATGGTGAACTTTCAGAAATTAATCCAGATGATGTTGGTCAGATCGATGTTTTAAAAGATGCATCAGCAACAGCCGTGTACGGTTCTAAAGCTGCGGCGGGAGTTATCGTAATTTCAACAAAAAGGGGTAAAAGTGGTAAGCCAATTATTAATGTAACGACAAACACTACAATTGTCACCAAAAGTGCTTATCGCGATGTATATTCTGCAGATGGATATGTAAAATATCGTCAAGATTGGGAAACTGCTAAAACCTACGGACTTAATACAGCAACAGGAAATTATGAGGCATTTGTAACAGGAACAGCTGCGGGTAAACCGGGTTATTATACCAATCCGTCGCAGCTAAGTCAGTTTGGTATTACAGAGGCGCAATGGCTCGCTTATCAGCCTGCTGGACAAGTGCAAGGCAAAAGTCTAAAAGAAGTTTGGGGACTTAGATTAGGTATTACAGATGCTACGCTTTTGAAAAACTTTACAGACGGAAAAACGCATGATTGGTACAATAGTACTTTTAGAACAGGAATTAATCACGACAATAATTTAAGTGTTTCTGGAGCAAGTGATAAAGTAAATTATTATATGTCTTTGGGTTATTTAACTTCAGAGGGAGCGATTCAGGGTAATGATTATTCTGCCGTTCGTGCAAACATGAAAGTCGATGCTAAAATTACAGACTGGCTTGAATTTGGGGCAAACGTTAATTTTCAAGATCGTTCAGACGGAGATATATCTGTTGGTACAGGTACAAATTACTGGGAATCAAATATGTTAAGAAACAGTCCGTTTTCTAACTTCAAAGAAGCAAACGGCGATTATGCAAGACAGCCAATGGGACAAACAATTGGAGGATATAATTATTATTATGACCGCCAATTTATAGAACTTGAAAAAGGATACACGGTATTGAATACTATTTTTAATGCAAAAGTGACTTTGCCTTTTGGAATTACGTATTCGTTTAATGCTGCGCCGCGTTATCAATTTTTTTACAATCGTTATTTTCAGTCGGCTGGTAATAAAAACTGGAATGCTGCAAACATAGGAGTTGACAGAGAAAACGGTAAAAACTTCACATGGAACTTGAATAATACTTTAGCTTGGGATCATACATTTAATGGAAAACACCACATTATAGCAACTTTTGTTCAAGAAGCAGAAGATCTTAAAACATGGTGGGATCGTATTGATGCCAATAATATTCAGCCTTCAGATGCTTTAGGATTTCATAATATTGCCAATGCAACACTTGCAAACAGTTCGTTTTCATCAAATGACACACATCAAACAGCAGATGGATTAATGGCAAGACTTTTTTATTCGTTTGATGATCGTTATATGGTAACAGGAACTGTACGCCGCGATGGTTATTCTGCATTTGGAGCTTCTTATCCATACGCAACTTTTCCTTCTGTAGCATTGGGATGGAATTTCAACAAAGAAGCATGGCTCAAATGGGAGCCTCTAAGCACAGGAAAATTACGTGCGTCATGGGGTAAAAACGGTAATAGATCTCTTGCAGATCCATACTTAGCTTTAGCAAATTTAGGTTCGGGTACAGGAGCAACAATGGGATATGTAGATGCATCTGGAAATATTGTTGATGTAAAATATCTAGGAATAGACCGTATGGCAAATCCTAATTTGCAATGGGAAAAAACTACAGCAACGAATATTGGTCTTGATTTAGGCTTTTTAGAAGACAGAATTACAAGTACAATTGATGTTTATAGATCGGTCACAAACGATATGATTATGAGTCAGCGTCTGCCTGAGTTTACAGGATTCTCTTCAATTGCAACCAATTTAGGACAAGTTGAAAACAAAGGTATCGAGATCAGCATTAATACTATAAACATTAAAAAACCAAATTTTGAGTGGACTACTATGGCAGCTTTTTCATATAACAAGAATACAATTAAAGCATTGTATGGCAATATGGAAGATATTAAAGATGCAAATGGAAATGTTATTGGAAGCAGAGAAGCAGATGATAAATCAAATGGATGGTTTATTGGAAAACCTATTTCTCAAATATGGAATTATAAAGTAATTGGAATTTGGCAGAAAAATGAGGTAGCAGAAGCCGCAGTATACGGACAACGTCCTGGTGATCCAAAAATTGAAAACAGTTATACAGCTGATGATGTGAACGGAAAACCAACCTATAATGAAAAAGACAAACAATTTTTAGGACAATCTGCACCGCCAATTAACTGGTCGCTGCGTAATGAATTTAAATTTTATAAAAATTGGAATTTGGCCATTAACATGTATTCTTACATGGGACACAAATCAACTGACGGACGTTATATGAATACTTACAACGATGGTAGTTTATACACAAACAACTATAATCCGTTTGTGAATCCGTATTGGACAATTGACAATCCAACTAATGAGTGGGCGCGTCTTGATGCCAGAGGTCCTTCGGGGGCTGGAGTAGATAGATTATACGATCGTAGTTTTATTCGTTTAGACAATATTTCGTTAGCCTATTCACTTCCTAAAGATCTTATCGATCGATTGCATGTGAGAAACTTCAAAATTTTTGCATCAGTTCAGAACGCTGCAACATGGTCAGCTTCTAAAGAATGGAAATATTACGGTGACCCAGAAACAGGAGGTCTTGCTACGCGAATGTTTAATTTAGGATTTAACGTTTCACTTTAAAAATTAGTCAACAATGAAAAAATATATAAAAAATAAAATTTTAATGCTGGTACCTTTAGTAGCTTCGGCTCTTTTGGTTTCTTGTTCAGAAGATTTTTTGGAGCCAGATCCGCTTTCGTTTTACGAGCCTGGAACTACATTTAGCACAGAATCTGGATTGCAGGCAGTTTTGGCTAGCGCCGATAAACAATTGCGTAATAATTATATTCATTATAATGGAGCAGGGAACAGTGTGCCTATTGGTACAGAATACGTTTTCTCTGATATGGCAAAGTATGGAAAAACAGATAACAGCAGTACCATTGCTGATTTTGCCAATACCATGGTGCCTACCATGAGTTATAAAATAGATACAAATGATGATTTTTATTTTGGATTTTATTGGAAAGAAGCTTACACAGGTATAAAACATGCTAATACGGTTCTGACTTATATTGATAAGGTAACAAGTTTGACAGAAGAAGTAAAGCGTAAATATATAGGTCAGGCATACTTTCACAGAGCCTATCGTTATCTTAATCTTGTGTATCAGTTTGGAGATATTCCATTAATTACCAAAATTTTAGAAGTTCCAAAGCAGAGTTATTATTCTACAAAAAAAGAAGCAATCATCGAAATGATTACAGCCGATATGGAAAAAGCTGTAGAATGGGTGCCAGAGCAGTCTAAACTTCCTTATTTAGGTGTGGTAAACAAAGGCGCTTGCCGTCAATTATTGATAAAATGTTATTTGGCTTCTGGTAGATTTAAAGATGCTGAAAACCAAGCAGATTTATTGATCAATCAATCGGGTTATTCTTTAATGCAGGGATCTTTTGGAACTTTTGATCCAGGAGGAAATCCAACAACGTGGACGATTACCAGAAATGTAATTTGGGATTTACACCGACCTGAAAATAAAGTGATTGCTGGAAATAGAGAAGCGATAATGGTTATGCCAAACGGTGGCGTACAATCATTTACACCATTTGCTTCAATGCGTATTTTTGGTCCAAACTGGAATTCCGGTACTTTGACAACTCCAGATGGTAAACAAGCAGCAAATCGTTTTGCATCTACTAATGCCAATTACCAAGCAAAATATGATTATGCAAGAGCCTTAGGTCGTGGTATTGCTACAATTAGTGCTTCGTATTATTCACAACATCCTATGTGGGTTGTAAACGGTGTTGAAGACAAACAAGATCTTAGACATAATAGTGCTGTAGGAAACTGGGTAAATATGGAAGATCTTAAATACAGTGACAAAACATCTACATTTTATCAGCAAAATTTTAGAATGAAAAATGGTACTACTTTATTATCAAGAGATACGCTTCGTGAATGGTTTGATTTTCCTTTGTATAAAATTTATCTACATGATGTTGCAAATGAAACCAATACAAATGCAAATGATTTTCAAGGAGCAAGTACAGGAAGTAAGGCACATTGGTACTTATACCGTTTAGCCGAAACCTATTTATTAAGAGCCGAAGCCCGTTTTTATCAAGGTAACGTTGGTGGCGCGGCGCAGGATGTAAATGTAGTTAGAGCTAGAGCAGGTGCTTCACAAATGTATGGAACAGTTACCATTGGTGATATTTGTGCAGAAAGAGGAAGAGAACTTTATCTCGAAGAATGGAGAAATGTCGAGTTAAAACGTATTTCGCATTGTCTAGCACTCAGCGGACAGCCTGATGAGTGGGGGCAGACCTACAGTAAAACCACATGGGATAAGCAGTCAGGAACTGATCGTATTGGAGGAAGTTATTGGTACCAGCGCATTACGCATTATACGTTGTACAACAAATATCCAAGCGGTATAGTTGTTCCAAACGGAACGAAGTTTTATACCATGGACAAACGTAATACGTACTGGCCAATTCCAAACAGCGCCATTACGGCAAATATAAAAGGAAAACTAAGTCAGAACTTTGGTTACGATGGTTATGATGCTAGTACTAAAGTTTGGGACAAATGGCAGGATGCTGTCGCAGATGAAAGTCAGCTTTAATATATTTTTTAAAACTTAGGTTAGTTTATCGTGTTTGGTTTGAAACAATATCTCTACTGAAATTAAGGTAGAGGTATTGTTTATATTATTAAAAATCTAAAAACAGTTTTACCTACAGCTGTTTGCTTCACACATAAATGAGATCGTTTTAGAATACATTATTTCACTAAAAGGAATAATGTACTAAGTTTTTATTGGAAAAAATCAAACGAAATTGAAGCATTAGTTTTCAATTTTAAATCCCCAAATTTTGATTAAAAAAATAAGAAATGAAATTTTACTTTTTAAAAATTTTACTTGTAATAACTGTACTAACTGTGGTTTATGGATTTATTTCAAATTCAGATAAAATCATTAAAGATGAAAAGTACAAATTAGTCTGGAGTGATGAATTTACAAAAAACGGAATTCCAGATGAAAAGAACTGGAATTACGAAACAGGTTTTGTGAGAAATGAAGAAAACCAATGGTATCAAAAAGAAAATGCCATTTGCAAAGACGGTTTTTTGATTATTGAAGCCAGAAACGAAAACAAAGTCAATCCAGATTTTGTTTCTAAAACGCATAAAAATTTTGCTAAAAACAGAGATTCCATAAAAGTAACTTCTTCGTGTTTAATTACCCGTGGAAAGCATTCCTGGCAATACGGCAGGTTCGAAATGCGAGCTAAGATTCCTATAGGAAAAGGAATGTGGCCGGCATTTTGGAGTTTGGGTATAAAAGGAAATTGGCCCGCAAACGGCGAAATTGACATCATGGAATATTACAAAGGAAAAATTCTAGCCAACGCAGCATGGAAATCAAGCGAAGCCAATACAGCTTGGGACAGCGAAACGTTTAAAGTAACTGATTTTAAAGAAAAAGCATGGGCAGATAAATTTCATGTTTGGAAAATGGATTGGGATGAGCATTTCATTAAACTATATGTTGACGATCAATTGTTAAATGAAATCAGCATTGACAAAACAATAACCTCAAAAGATCAAACTATAAGTCCGTTTCAGCAACCTCATTATTTATTGGTGAATCTCGCTGTCGGAGGAATAAACGGCGGCACATTTACAAAAGAAGATCTTCCATCAAAATACAGTATAGATTATATCAGGGTTTATCAAAAAAAGAAGTAAAATGAAATTAAAATTTTCGATAATTATCAGTTTTGTATGTTCTTTTGTTTTTTCGCAAAACAACTATTTTGTTCCGGGAAAACAATGGAAAGATACAGATGGAGTACATATTAATGCGCATGGCGGCGGAATTGTTTTAGTTGATGGAACTTATTTTTGGTACGGAGAATACAAAACTTCCGGACGTGCAGGAAATACATCATTAGAAGGAATCAGCTGTTATTCGTCAAAAGATTTGTACAATTGGAAAAACGAAGGAATTGTTTTAAAAGTAGAAGAGGATCTCAATTCTGAAATCACAAAAGGATGTGTGATGGAACGTCCAAAAGTTATCTTTAATAAAAAAACTGGTAAATATATTATGTGGTTTCATTTGGAACTCAAAAATCAAGGTTATAATGCGGCCAAAGTTGCCGTTGCAGTAAGCGATTCTCCAAGAGGTCCATTTAAATTTACAAAATCATACCGCCCAAATAAAGGAGTTTGGCCAATTGATTTTAAAGAGGAATTTAAATCTGGCGCAAACAATGAAAAATCTCTAAAATGGTGGAGTCCAGAATGGCTTACTGCAATAAAAAACGGAATGCTGGTTCGAAAAGACTTTAAAAAAGGTCAAATGTCCAGAGATATGACGGTTTATGTAGATGATGATGAAAAGGCGTATTTAATTCATTCTTCAGAAGAAAATCTGACGCTTCATGTCTCAGAGCTAACAGACGATTATTTAGATTTTACTGATAAATGGAATAGAGTAGCACCGGCAGGACATAATGAAGCGCCTGCTATTTTTAAACAAAACGGAATCTATTATATGATTACGTCTGGCTGTACGGGCTGGGATCCAAATGCGGCGCGATCTTTCAAATCAAAATCAATTTGGGGACCTTGGGAAACTTTGGGAAATCCGTGTGTGGGAAAAGGTGCCGAGATTACTTTCAATTCGCAAAGCACTTATATACTTCCAGTTGAAGGAAAAAAAGACCAGTTTATTTTTATGGCCGATCGATGGAATCCAAAAAATCCCATTGATGGCACTTATGTCTGGTTGCCGATACAAGTTGAAAACGGTAAACCTGTTTTAAGATGGTTAGATAAATGGAATTTAGACGCTTTCGCGGAAAATCAATCAAAATAAACTATAGTCGTAGTATTAAATTTATAAATTAGTGCAGTACAACTTTATTTGCCATAAAACAGAAATTTAAAATGGATTTTACGTTGAAAATTAGAAAAACTTTAAAAATGAATAATTTGAAAATTTGGCTTTTAACCACAATGTTTAGTCTGTCTTTATTTTCGCAGCAAAAAGAAAATACAAACAACGTTTTTAAAATTGTTAAT
>NZ_CAMLIX010000023.1 GCF_946479975.1 uncultured Flavobacterium sp. | reverse complement strand
ATTGTTTGTTCGCTTGAATTAAAGCTTCCATCATTTGCATAGAATTCTGAACATGAACGTTATCGTCACCAGAACCGTGAATCAATAAAAATTTACCTTTTAATTTATCAACATGATTAATTGGTGAATTTTGATCATATCCGCTTGCATTTTCTTGCGGAGTCTGCATGTATCTTTCTGTGTAAACGCTGTCATAGAATCTCCAGTTTGTTACAGGAGCTACGGCAATTGCCATTTTGAAAACATCATTTCCTTGGAAAATACAGTTCGAAGCCATAAATCCTCCATAACTCCATCCGAAAATTCCGATTCTTGCAGGATCAACATACGCATAAGAACCAATAACTTTGGCAGCATCAATTTGATCTTCTACTTCATATTTTCCTAATTCTTTTTGAGTCACTTTTTTGAAATCTGCTCCTTTATAACCTGTTCCTCTTCCGTCAACGCAAGCTACAATATAACCTTGTTGCGTAAGAGATAAAAACCAGTAATCGTCTGAATTGTTCCAGTCATTGTTTACCTGCTGTGATCCTGGCCCAGAATATTGGTACATGAAAACAGGATATTTTTTTGAAGGATCAAAATCTTTTGGTTTTAAGATCCAAGCGTTTAATTCGTTTCCTTTCGCTGTTTTTAAAACAAAGAATTCTTTTGCTGGCAAATTATAACCTTTCAATTTATCTGAAAGCGCTTGATTGTTTTCGATAACCTGAATTTCTTTTCCTGTTTTTGACTCATTTAAAGTATAAGTCGTAGGCACTAAATTACTTGAGAAAGTTGTAATAAAATATTGGAAGTTCGGACTAAAAGTTGCAGCGCTTGTTCCCACTTTTTTAGATAAACGTAATTTATTTTTTCCGTCTAATGAGATTCTGTACAAATCTCTATTGATTGAACCATTTTCTGTAGATTGATAGAAAATAGTTTTTGTTTTTTCGTCGAAACCGTAGTATGAAGTTACTTCCCAGTTTCCTTTTGTCACTTGATTTTTAAGCTTTCCTGTTTTATCATATAAATAAATATGATTGAAACCGTCTTTTTCGCTTGTCCAGATAAAACTGTTATCTTTTAAGAAAGTCAAGTTATCTGTAATATCTACATACGCTTTGTCTTTTTCATTCAACACCACTTTTGCAGTAGCAGTAGATCCGTCAATAAATAAAAGATCAAGGTTGTCTTGGTGGCGATTTAAAACTTGAGCCGAAAGTACGTTTGCATCATTTGTCCATTGCATTCTCGCAATGTAAAAATCATTGTATTTTCCTAAATCAACCTTTTTAGTTGAACTTGCCGCTACATTATATATACGCAATGAAACTTCTGAGTTTTTTTCTCCTGCTTTTGGATATTTAAAAGTCTCGATTGTTGGATACAAATCTTTATGAAACATTGACATGGAGAATTCAGGCACCTGGCTTTCGTCAAAACGAATATAAGCTACTTTTTTACTGTCTTTGCTCCAGTCAAAAGCACGAACAAAAGCAAATTCTTCTTCATAAACCCAATCCGTAATACCATTAATTACAGCATTCTTTTTACCATCTGTTGTAATTGGAGTAGATTTTTTTGAAGCTACATCGTATACATATAAGTTATTTTCTTTTGCGTAAGCGATTTTTGATCCATCAGGAGAAAAAGTCGGCTCTTGAATTTGAAAATCAAAAAGTTTTGTCAGCGATTTTGAAGCAATATCATATAAATAATAATCTGCAGTAAACGAGTGACGGAAAATTTGATTGGTGTTGCAGGCAATTAAAATTTTCTTTTCAGAAGCATCAAAAGTATAACTGTCAATTCCTTCAGCTAATGCTGCGTGATCTTTAGTATCAATTAAATTAGAAACTTTTTTTAAAGTTGCAAAATCATATAAATCGATCTGCATGCTTCTACTCGCTTTATCGACATTCAATACAGTATATTGGTCTGTATTTTTCAAAGACTGCAGTTCATCCATTCCTTTTGCTCGAAATGCGCCGCCGTAAATATTTTCGATAGTGATTTTTTGTTGACCAAAAACGGTTGCAACTAGAAATAGAAGTATTACAGTAATTTTACTTGTATTCATTACAATTAATTTAAATATAAAAAAGAGCCCAATTTTAGTAAAAAAAATAAACATAATACACATTTTAAGTGTTAAATGTTAAAAAAAATAACGATTGCGGGTTTTTCATTTTTGAAATACATTTTAAACAAATCTCTTAAAATGGTATATTTGCAGCAACATTATTATTTAATATACTGAGAATGAACAACGCTGTTGCCGGATTTTCTAAATTATCCAAAAAAGAAAAAATCAACTGGATTGCAAATGAATATTTTTCTAACCCTGATGAGGCACAAAATATTATAAGAAATTACTGGAATTCAGATGAAAAGCTTCAGCAATTGCATGACGAGTTTATCGAAAACACCATTACAAACCTCTATATCCCACTTGGAGTCGCTCCCAACTTTTTAATCAACGGAAAATACAAAACCATTCCGATGGCTATTGAAGAGAGCTCAGTAGTCGCCGCAGCATCAAAAGCGGCAAAATACTGGTCTACAAGAGGTGGTTTTAAAACAACGATCATCAATACAGAGAAAATTGGACAAGTTCATTTTACTTATAATGGTGATGCCGAAAAATTAAAAAGTTTTTTTGACGAAATAAAACCGAAATTCTTCTCAGAAACACAAAATATTACCAAAAACATGCAGCAACGTGGCGGCGGTATTTTGGATGTAAGATTAAAGGACAAAAGAAGTCTTTTAGAAAATTACTATCAGCTTCATGCTACTTTTGAAACGAAAGACAGTATGGGAGCCAATTTCATAAATTCATGTTTAGAACAATTTGCCTCGACATTAAAAGAAGAAGCTCAAAAAGCTGCTTTATGCGAAAATGATGAAAAGTTAGAAGTCATCATGAGCATTTTATCTAATTATGTTCCAAATTGCCTGGTTAGAGCCGAAGTTTCGTGCCCAATCGAAAAACTGACTGAAAAACATATTACAAATCCTCAAGATTTTGCCGAGCGTTTTGTACAAGCTGTTCAAATTGCCGAAGTAGAGCCTTTTAGAGCGGTTACACATAATAAAGGCATAATGAATGGTGTTGACGCCGTTGTTCTAGCAACAGGAAACGATTTTAGAGCTGTAGAGGCTGGCGTTCACGCTTACGCTTCAAAAAATGGCCAATATGCAAGTTTATCACACGCGAAAATCGAAAACGGAATTTTTACTTTTTGGCTTGAAATTCCACTAGCTTTAGGAACAGTTGGAGGTTTAACCTCTTTGCATCCTCTAGTAAAATTATGTTTAGACATTTTAGAAAAGCCATCTGCTCAAGAATTAATGGAAATTGTTGCAGTTGCAGGTTTAGCGCAAAATTTTGCTGCTTTACGTTCGCTAACCACTACCGGAATTCAAGAAGGACATATGAAAATGCACCTAAACAACATCATCAATCAATTTGAAGCTACAGACGAAGAGCGTCGTTTAATTAAGATGCATTTTAAAAAAACAGCCGTTTCTCACAGCGCTGTGGTAGACTTTATTGAAAACTTAAGAAAACAAAATTAATAAAAATTCAATATTTAAATTCCAAATTCCAATTGGGTTTGGAATTTGAATAATATATAAAGACAAGTATGTCAACAACCTTTTACAGTAACGGAAAACTTTTTATTGCCGGAGAATATCTCGTTTTAGACGGAGCAGAAGCTTTTGCTTTACCAACAAAATTCGGACAAGATTTAGTTATTGAAGACCTTGAAAACAACCAAATTGATTGGAAAAGCTATGATTCTGATGAACATTTATGGTTCCAAGAAACTTTTTCTTTTGATGAAGTTAAAAAAGGCTCCGACTCACAAGTTGATACTGTAAAATCGACTTTGATTAATATTCTGCACGAAGCTTATCTTCTTAATCCAAAATTTATTGACAATTCTAAAGGTTACAAAGTAAGCACTCATTTGAGTTTTCCAAGAAATTGGGGATTAGGAACCTCTTCTACGCTGATCAATAATATTGCGCAATGGGCAGAGGTTAATGCGTTTACGTTATTAAATAATAGTTTTGGAGGAAGTGGTTACGATATTGCTTGCGCACAAAATGATACTCCAGTTTTATATCGCATAAAAGATAATGCTGTAGAACAAGTTGAATTTAATCCAGACTTTAAGGATCATATTTACTTTGTTTATTTAAATAAAAAACAAAATAGTAAATCTGCAATTTACGCATACAACAATCATAAAAATAATCATTTAGGACAAAGCGTTGCCGAAAATGATAAAATTACACACGCTATTTTAAATGCGAAAACATTAAAAGAATTTGCTTCAGCAGTTCAGAGACACGAAATTCATTTAAGCAATATCTTAGAAATGCAGACTATAAAAGAAGCCGTTTTTCCAGATTTTAATGGTGTAATTAAAAGTCTCGGTGCTTGGGGTGGTGATTTTGTGATGGCAGTTTCAAATGAAAATCCAAAAGAATATTTTGCCAAAAAAGGATATGAAACGATCTTGAGCTATCAAGAAATGATTTTACAATAAAATAGTGATTAAACCGAATTATTAGAAGTTATTAATTCGTTTCTTTTTGGCAGGTTTTATATCTAAACGACGCACATTTGGGTCTTGTTCGTTTGATTCTATCAATGTATTATGCAGACGTTCAGCCATTTTTTCGATGCTGCTCGTGATCGAATCATACACCAATTCCATTCTGCGGTGTTTTTCTTCTTTAACGGCTCTCAATACATCTTCAACAAAGACTTTATCGTATTTCTCTGCTACAGAATCGCGTGTATTGGTTAATCGTATCACGTAATCGTTACTTAAAATTGTAACTTTAAAATGCTGTTCATCGTTGCTCAAATAATACTTTCCGCCCAATTCATCAACGTTGATCTCGGTACTGCTCACTTTTAAAAGCTCAGTAATAATCCCAAAAATATGACTCTCTATCTTTGTGTAGACTCTTGGTTTCTTTTTAAAAAATTTAAAAGTAGTAAACATTAAATGTCTGATTATTAAGTGATTTGTTAGTGGTGCATTTCGTCGACTTTTTACACTGAAAAAATACCGTTTAACGAATAAAACGAGCAAATTAACTCTAATAATTTGAATATCACAAATTTTTTAGATTAAATCTCTACTTTTCCTACAGACTATCAGAAAATTAACTACAAAATAGTACAAAATGAAATTACATATTTTTAATAAAAAAAGGAACCCGAAGCAAAATGCTTCGGGTTCCTTGTATAAAATGAATTACTAATTCTTAATAGTTGAACTGTAATCTGTTGTCTTCAATTTTTGCATTGTTTTTCAATGCTGGTAATACTCTGCTTGCATCATTTGCACTTTGAGCTTTTACTTTCTCTACATAAGATGCGTGATTTGCGATTGCAGGAGCTTTAACCGTTTTAATGTTTTTTACAACATAAACACCTGTATTTCCTTCAATTGGAGCAGAGATTTTGTTAGCCGTTAAAGCAAATGCATTCCCTACAACTCTTGGCTCTTGTCCTACACCTCCAGGTAAAACTGGATTATCTAGAGTTACATCTGCTGCTTGTTGAACCGCAGCTCCAGCAGATTTAGCAACAGCTTCAAGGCTTGAACCTGTCATTTTAGCTTTCAAAAGTTCTGCCTTTTTCTTGTTTTTCAAGATTGGCTCAACATACGGTCTTGCCATATCTACAGAAACTAAACCTGATTCGTTTTCTCCTTTGTATTGTGCAATAACGTGTCCGATGTTTGCAATTTCAAAACGTTTAACATCACCTTTTCCAGTTTCTTTATCAAAAGCCCATCTTACAATGTTACGTTGATTTCCTAATGGACCAAATGCTTCATCCATAGCTTTAGCATTTACAACTGGAGCAACTTTTAAACCTAATTGTTTAGCAGCACCGTTGAAATCTTTTTCAGCTTCCATTTCAAATTTAGTAGCTAAAGTAAATACTTTATCAGAAGTAGCTTCAGAAGGCTCAATTTTTTGAGCAATTGTAGCTAAACGAATTCCGTCTTGTTTATCTGTAATTTTGATTACGTGAAATCCAAAAGGAGTTTCTACTAAACCAACTTTTCCAATTCCGTTATTGAATACAAAATCATTAAATGGTTTTACCATTTGACCTTGACCAAAATATCCTAAATCACCACCTTGTTGTGCAGATGAATCATCAGAACTTGTAAAAGCCAACATCATAAAACTATCTGGATTAGCTTGAACTTGAGCTAAAATTTCTTCAGCTTTAGCTTTTGCATCTTCTTTAGTTCTTTTTTCTTTTTGGTTTGGAGTTTGAGACCCTTCGTAACCAATTAAGATATGACTTGCTTTTGCATTAACACCAGCTTTAAATCCTAAAGATTTAGAGATAGCATAATATCTTCCGTAAACATATGGTCCGTAAATTGCCCCAGCAGGTAAGCTGAATAATTTATCAGCATCTACAGCCGGAAGGTTATTTTTAGCAACATAAGTTGAATCATAAGGAACATCAGAATTTGAATTTACAAATTCTGCAATGTTTGTTGCGTTTCTAAACCCAGGTAATGTATCGTTTTTACCAGTTTTTGCGTTGTAAACAACACTTCCTGATAATAATGAAGTTAATTTAGCTTTAATTTCAGCCTCATCTTCTTTAGAAGCTTTGTCTTCTACTAATACGTATTGAATTTCACGAGTTGCATCTGCTTTAAATTTTTTCTCGTTTTTCTTCATATAATCCACAATATCAGAATCAGAGATTTTTACCTCACTGTCTTTGATAGAAGAATAAGGAGCTGCAACATAAGCAAAGCTTACTTTGTTTGCTTCCATTTCGTACTTTAATTTTCCTTCACTAGCAGTTGTGTAAAGTGCTGACTTAATTAAAGTATTATAGATTTGAAATTTTGCATTTAATTCTGCATCTTTCTCTTTCTCTGTAATATATTGTTTTGCTTCTGGATTTGCGTTGAAGTAATCTTTAAATTTAACTTCGTCAAACATTCCAGCTGCGTTTAAAAACATTGGGTTTTTACCAATATTTGGATCTGATTTTAAAACTTCAAGTAAGTGTTTTTGACCTACTCTTAATCCTAATTTTTCAAATTGAGTTGACAATAAAGCGATTGAAACTTCTTGATCCCAAACTCTGTTTGCAGCTTCAGTGGAAGAAATACCCTGCCCACTTTTTTCAACATTACTAACTTTAATTCTAAAGTCTTCAAATGAAATATCTTTTCCGTCGATGCTTCCTACATCTTTTGAACTTTGACTAAATGTTCCTTTACCGATTAGATCTTGTATTATAAATGCAAATAATGCAAGTGCAATAACACCTATCAATAAAGCGGAACGCTGTCTAATTTTTGCTAAAACTGCCATTTTATTATAGTTAATTTTATATTCAGTTTGCGAAAATACAATTATCTAGTTAATAACAATACAACTAGCGTTTTATTTTACACATTTTTTTTTAATAATTTAAAAAATCAATCTTTAATTGTCAATTTGACTAGCTCTATTTTCTTATTTGAGGCTTCTTTTATAAAAAAATGATACTTATCAATGACGATTTTATCTCCTTTTTGCGGGATTTCCTTAGTATGATTGACAATAAAACCGCCTAATGTTCCATAAGAATCTTCTTCTGGAATCATTAATTTATAGGTCTCATTTAAATATTCGACATCTAATCGAGTCGAAAACAAATATTTACCTTCACTTATAACTTCTTCTATCAATTCTTCGTCTAGATCGTGTTCGTCTTCGATTTCACCAAAAAGTTCTTCTACAATATCTTCAATGGTAATAATTCCGGCAGTTCCTCCGTATTCATCTAAAACAACAGCAACGTTTTTGCGCTTTTTAATCAATAAGTTCAAGACATCTTTTATCAAAATGGTTTCAGGAACAAATTCTACGGTCATCAGAACCGATTTTATTGTCGATGGTTTTTTGAACAAATCAAACGAATGCACATAACCTACAATATCATCTAAAGAATTCTGGCTTATAATAATTTTAGAATATCCAGTTTCAATAAACATTGCTGTAAGATCATTTACACTATCAAAAAGATCAACGTCAACAATTTCTGTTCGCGGCGTCATGATATCGCGCGCCTTTACGCCAGAGAATTCTAATGCATTTTGAAAAATCTGAATCTCAGAATCTACCTCTTCATCTTCTTCTACCGTGCTCATTTGTTCGGTGATGTAATTTCCAAGTTCACTTCTGCTAAATAACTGAATCTGATTTCCTTCGGTTTTAAAAAACTTACTCAATACAAAATCAGCAATCCAAATAAAAAATGACGAAACGTAGTAAAATAATCGGTAAAATAAATAAGCTGGAAGCGCCAGAATTTTAATTAGCGAATTGGCGTAAATTTGAAAAAAAACTTTGGGAAAAAACTCAGATGTCAGTAAAACTACAAAAGTTGCAATAAGGGTTTGAATGACAACATCCCACCAATCAGAAACAAACAAACCATAATGAGTCATCCAATTTAGGATCAAATCACCCATAAAAAAACCGTAAATCACAAGAGCGACATTGTTACCAATAAGCATGGCAGCAATAAATTTGGATGGATTTTCGGTAAGTTTGGTTAAGATACGAGACAAAAAATCGTCTTGTTTCTTTTCTATTTCAAGATAAATTTTGTTTGCGGAAATAAAAGCGATTTCCATTCCAGAAAAAAATGCTGCTAGTATTAAACATATTATTATAATACTAATCTCCATTTTTATTGGTTTTTGTTACGATTATTGTGTTTATTGATAAATCTTCTCCTAAAGAAAAACATAAATGCAGACATTCCTGCAATTACAAAATAGAAAGGATAACTTTCGTCGCCTTCATTCATTTTCATTACAGCATCATAAGCAAAAAAGAGTGCTATAATAATGTAAACGTATTGTGTATATTTTAAATAACCCATAATATCTTATTCTTCGTCTGATTCAATTTCACCGCTTATTCGCTGCGAATTAATCACTTTAAAATCTTTACTAAAATCAATTCCCTGACCGTGAGAAACGCCTTTTTTATCTGTCAATTTGAACTTTCTCTCGGTGTAAAACCATTCGTTCTTTTGATCAAAATACAATTGTTCTGTTTCTAAAACCTGACCTGCTTCTGAAGTAATTTTTACTTTTCCTATAAGATCAATTATCTGCGTAGGCTTATATGAAACTGCGTAATTTGCTTTTATAAAAGTACGCTTTTGTTTTTTATCATATAAGGTAACATCAATTCCTTTAGGAAATTCTGTAAATGGAAAATCAAGATTAGAATAATCCAGCATCTTCGGACTTATCAAAACGCCCGTGATACGCCCAGAATCTGTATACTTAATATTAATTGTATCTGCATCACTTCCTGGAACAAATTCTGAAAAGTTAATTTTCTGAACATCCTTAAAATTACTTTCGCATCCAAAAAATAGTGTCACAGTAAAAACTGTGACAACTAGCAGACTATATCTCTTTGGTAAATTCATTTGCCAAATGTAATAAATTGTAATGAGCTTATAAAAGATAAAACAGGATGATTATTGGAATTTGCTCTTCACAAACCATTTGTCATTGAAAGAGAAACTTAAGCTAAAATTCACGTAATTTTCTTGTACTAAATTAGAAGAAACTGTACCGCGTTTACCAAATTCGATTCCAAAATTCACGTTTGAGAAAGAACCAGGAACAGGTATTCCAGCTCCAAGACTCATTCCGATATCTTTGATTGATTCGTTATTCACAATCAAACCAATTTTCTCATATTTCAAACCTGCTCTATATGTAATTCTACTCATGTAACTTGTAAACGAGTTATAGTTAGGAAGGTAATATCCTCCAAGAGCATATTTTGAATAGCTTTCATAACTAACATTCTCAGCAGAATTGTAATAATTTGCTAATTGTCCAGCTCCTTGGAAAGTCATATTTGCTCCTACAAGCCATTTTCTAGCTTCTCCAAGACCAAAACCAATACTTAATTTGTTTGGAAGCTTTAATTTTGTCTGATCTACTGCCGCAACATAAGGATCTGAATCACCTTGAACAGATATTACTCTAGTGTTATCTGAATCTAAGTTACTTGCAAATGAATAACTTAAACTAGAAAACAAACTCATTTTTTTGTAGATTTTTCTTTGGTACATGGTTCCAAAACTAAAAGCCATTCCAGATATTTCAGACGTATTTACTTCGGCCGTAGCGCTTTCAACTCCTGTAATTCTTTCTAAACTTGTAGTTGTAATTTTACCAAAGTTATATTGTGCATCAGCTCCAATATTCCAATGACGTGTAATTTTGTAACCTAATCCGAAGTATACTTTATTTACACCACCTTTTCCGTCAAGTTGTGAACTCGTCAATCCTTCTGTAGCTGAATTATCGGTTAGAATTTTATATCCAACTGAAGTAACAGGTATTAAACCAAATGAAGCACCAAATTTTCCCATTGGAATTCCTAATGCCAAATAATCAAAAGTAGTACGCTGCGCTTTTTCTGACTGTGTACTTGTTTTTAAATTAGAAGTTGCAAACGTTCCCCCAACTGTAAATGTTGTCTGGATTAAGCTGGCGTAACTAGCAGGATTTTCTAAATTTAAGTGAATCGAATCTTGCTCCACTGCAACCCCTGCCATCGATCTGTTTTCAAGAGTTCCCTTAAATCTCACATCACCTATTCCGAAAAAAGAATAAGGCGAAGCAGTACCTTGCTGAGCGAATGAAACGAACGATATAAGCAAACAAGCGCTTATTATTACTTTTTTAATCATTGTCGATTTTATATTGATATGTTTGGTTCAAACTCTCTAGAAGGAAATTTGAATTGGCAAATATGGTATTTTTTAATCGTTTAGCCAAAAAATCTGCATCGCCGCCCGTTAAAATTATGATAAAATTTGAAAAGTCCCTGCGATAATCATCGATAAAACCGTCAATCTCATAGACGAAACCGTTTACAACTCCAGAATGTATCGCCTGTGATGTGGAGTTTCCTATATATTCGTCAGGCGCTTCTAATGTCAATAACGGCAGTCTAGCCGTAAAATTATGAAGCGATTCATAACGCAAACGTAGGCCTGGAGAAATCGCTCCTCCTAGATAATTATCATTTTCGTCGATAAAATCATAGGTTATACAAGTTCCCGCATCAATAACCAACCGGTTTTGTTTAGGATATTTTAAAGTTGCTCCAGCTGCCAAAATCATACGATCTATTCCTAAAGTTTTTGGAGTAGCATATTTATTATGAAAAGGAAAAATATCTTCGTGCGCAAAAAAATGTACTCGAAGTTGTTTTTCGAATGTTAAAAAAGATTGTTTTTCGATACTTCCGACCGATGCAACGACCAAATCGGAGCAATTTGGAAACTTTTTTAAAATTTTTTCAATTTTTTCTTCGAGCTCTGTTTTCTCAAAAATAAAATTCTCCAGCGCATTACTTCCCTCAAAGACAGCTGCTTTAATTCGAGTGTTTCCGACATCAACAGTTAAAACCATTTTATATTTTTGTTTCTGCGAAGATACGAATTGATTTTTTTTCTAAAATGTTTTGGAGAAACGGAAAATGATTCTATCTTTGCACCCGCAATACGCACAAGACGGTACCTTAGCTCAGATGGTAGAGCAATGGACTGAAAATCCATGTGTCCCTGGTTCGATCCCTGGAGGTACCACCAAAACCCGAATAGAAATATTCGGGTTTTTTGTTTTTTATAATTTTCTGATTTAAACGCAAAGTGCGCAAAGATTTACGCAAGGTTCGCAAGGTTTTTTAGCTTCGCGAACCTTGCGTTTTTTCGTTGCGCCCTTTGCGGTTAAAAGAGATATCGAGATCCATTATTTTTTACAATATTATAATGTCAACAAATTAATAGTTTTTGTTAAAAAAGTATTGACTGAATAAGAAAATATCTTATATATTCGTAAAACTATATTTTTATCTTTCATTTATTAACAAGAACTCAAAGCAGTTTTATGAGCGAAACTTCTACTAAGGGCATTTGGAAAGTAATTTCGGCCTCTTCAATGGGCACGATGATCGAGTGGTACGATTTCTACATTTTTGGCAGTTTAGCCGTTGTAATTTCAACCAAATTTTTCCCAAGCGATAATCCAACCGCAGCATTTTTATCTACTTTAGCCACCTTTGCCGCCGGATTTGTTGTACGTCCGTTTGGAGCTTTATTCTTTGGAAGACTTGGTGATATTATTGGCCGTAAATATACTTTCATGGCTACTTTATTGCTTATGGGAGGTTCTACTTTTTTAATTGGCTGTATTCCGAGTTACGAAACAATTGGTTTTCTCGCTCCTTTATTGGTATTGCTTTTACGTTTACTGCAAGGTCTTGCTCTTGGAGGTGAATATGGTGGCGCTGCTACGTATGTGGCAGAACACGCGCCTGCAGGTCAAAAAGGATATTGGACTTCATGGATTCAGACTACTGCTACTGTTGGTTTATTTATATCATTAATGGTTATTCTGGCAACTAAGAGTATGCTTTCTGCCGAAGATTTTGATCTGTGGGGCTGGCGAGTTCCTTTTTGGGTTTCTGTTGTTATGGTTGGCGTTTCTTATTTAATCCGAAAAAATATGGATGAATCGCCTGTTTTTGCAAAAGCGAAAAAAGAAGGAACAACGAGTACGAATCCGCTAAAAGAAAGCTTTGGAAATAGATACAATTTAAAGTTTGTTTTACTCGCTTTATTTGGCGCGACAATGGGACAGGGAGTTGTTTGGTATACGGGACAATTTTACGCCATGAGTTTTATGAAAACGGTTATGAATGTTGATTCTTCGCAAGTTGATGAATTGTTAGGAATTGCTCTTTTGCTTGGAACTCCTTTTTTTATTCTTTTTGGATGGCTGAGTGATAAAATAGGACGCAAATATATTATGATGTTCGGAATGCTGCTGGCTATTTTATTGTATCGACCCATTTATAAGGCAATGTACGACACAACAGACCTCAACAAAAAAACGGAGATTGTTGAAAACCCAACAGTTTTAACCGAAAATAATACTGCCGGAAATACTGTAAGCACAACTCAAAAAAAATATACAGATGGTACATCCGTAGTAGAAAAAAATACGTACATAAACAAAAAAGATGCTCAAACAAGCATTTCAGTAACAATTAATTCAAGTGATAAATGGACATTAATCTTCTTAGTTTTTATTCAGGTACTCTTTGTAACGATGGTTTATGGTCCAATTGCCGCTTTCCTAGTAGAAATGTTTCCAACTAAAATTAGATACACTTCTATGTCATTACCCTACCACGTTGGAAATGGAATTTTTGGAGGTTTACTTCCAGCTATTTCTACTTATTTTGTATCTCACGCTAAAACAGCTGGAAAATCAGATTTTTACCTTGACGGACTATGGTATCCTATCATTATTGCAGGAATCTGCTTTGTTATTGGAATGATTTATATTGACAACAAAAACGAAACTACTCACCTTTAAAATTTAAAAAATGAATACGATTAAACAAGTTTTAGGGGCTTTATGGATTGCTTTAGCAGTGGCAGCGGCTTATTTCTGTGTGTTTGAATTTGGTTTACCAAAATTACTTTCAGAACAGCAGGATGATTTAGTATTTGGTGCAATTATTCTCTTTATACTAACTCCGCTTATTGTGATGGGTTTAGGAACGTTTGGATACTATTCTCTAATTGGAGAATACAACAAAAAGAAATAAGACAAAAACAATCTTAAAAATTAGAAAGGGCTGACTGCAATATGCAGAACAGCCCTTTCACGTTACTAACCTAACCAAAATTTTTAATCTATAAGATCTAGATTTTATTTTTTTATAAACTTCATTACTTGAGTTTTATCATTTGCGTCAGAAGCTTTTACAATATATAATCCTGTTTGTAATTCGCTTACGCCGAAATGAAAATCAGGCGCAAGATTCGAATTGAAACTTTTTACCAATTGTCCAGAAATACCATAAATCTGCACTTTTGCAAAACCAGCATTCAGTGTAAAATAATCGGCAACTGGATTAGGATACAGATTCACCGTGTTTCCTTTTTCAAAATCTTCGATTGCTAAATTTGCTGTTTTGTTACCATAAATTCTATATTCTCCAGCTGGCAGATTTATCGGCGCATTTACATCTGTTACAATAATCGAAGTATTATCCATTAAATTGTACCAAGTTCCTGCATACGGAAAACCAGTTGCTGCATTTTGTGCCGAAGTATCGAAATTGGCTAAAATCAAAACGTCTTTTAGTTGTGCTGAAGTTAAACTGCTATTCGTTATTTTTATATTTACTGTTAATGAATTACTGTTCGGAATTGTTGAAGTTCCAGAAAAAACAGGCTCGGCTTTTTTGAGCGTAATCATTTTTGCCCAATCGTTATAGATTTTATTACGATTTGAATTTCCTAACCAATTGTTTACCCACTGAGGCTGTGGTTTTGTATCTAATTTACAATCTCCGCCAATTGCATCTGTATCTGTATTTACAGTATTATCATTACATGTAAAAATAGAACTCTCCCAACCCAATTCTCCAAAATGCCAAATCATTTTTGGTCCTGGAACCAATAATGAAACTGCGCCAATTGCAGCCATTCTAGACAAAGCTGTATTTAAGGTTTTTACACTGTAAGTTCCATTTACTGCCCCGTATTGTAGATTTTTGTACATTAAACGTTCTTCATCATGACTTTCGGCATATCCTATTAATTGGTTTGCTGCAAAACCACGGCTTGTACTTGACATTTTTGAAATATTACTATTCGAAGCGTATCCCATAGACAATTGATTGTACGGATCTGTCATTTTTCCCCACATCATAATTCCTTTACTCGGCGTTTCTGAAGTTCTATAATCGGCCCATTGTTTTTCTTCTGCATCTGTTCCTAAATGCTCAAAAATGGTATAATGCGTTGGATCCAGACTCCAAGAATAATCAGCATATTTCTTTAAAACATCAACCCTGTCTTGTTGGTACGCATTTGTACAGGATTGATCTGATGCTGTACAGTTTTGTGTAAAACCTTTGGTTAAATCCCAGCGGAAACCATCAATTTTATATTCTTCAATCCATTGTTTGATTACCCTTTCTACATAATATTGTGTTTTTGCCGATTGATGATTAAAATCTTCTCCAACACTAAAACTATGTTTTGCGACTGTATTGAAATACGGATTTTCAGTCGTTGGTGAACCAAAACCATCTCCATCAGGATCATTCATCCACATTCTCACCATCGGATTTCTTCCGAAAGCGTGATTTAATGCAACGTCAAGAATTACTGCGATTCCGTTTTGATGACATAAATCGATAAATTCTTTCAGCTTGTCCGAAGTTCCATAATATTTATCCAAGGCCATGTGAAACGAAGTGTTGTAACCCCAGCTTTCATTTCCCTCAAATTCCATTACAGGCATTAATTCGATGGCATTTATTTTAAGGTTTTTAAAATAATCTATTCGATCAATTAAACTTTGATAACTTCTACCTGCATCAAAATCACGAACTAAAACCTCATAAATAACTAATTTTTCTTTTTCTGGTTTTGAGAAATTAGTTACCTGCCAATTGTATGAAGTTTGTCCTGTTTTAAGAACTGTAACCTCAAAATTTTGT
The DNA here is from genome assembly GCF_946479975.1 of uncultured Flavobacterium sp. The sequence goes on along the minus strand of NZ_CAMLIX010000023.1, from coordinate 19,937 downwards.
CCTGCTGGATAAGCAGGCATATCAGGATATTTTACAGCAGGAATTGACGGATCATCAAAAGGAGATAAAACCAAAGTAGAGTACGGATCTCCGGTTTTAACCATTGCTGGAGAATTTGCAAGCGGTGTGGCATCAACAACCCAATATTGATACGTATTGTTTACACCCGAAACCAATCCAGTCAATTCTAACCAAAATTTACCAGATGTTGGATCTTTTTTCATGGCATAAGCCGATGTTGGCTGCCAATTATTGAAACTTCCTGCTACGTAAACAAAGTCTTTTAAAGGCGCATCCAAAACCAAAGTCGCCTTTGTAACATCGCTTGAATTATAATTGATTCCATCTACAAGACCTGCTGGCATTGCCTCAGAAACTGTATTCGGATTTACTATTACAGAAAATTTCTTAGAAATCGTTGTAGAACCCTGAACTACAATTAATTCATAACTTTGATTATTGGTAATATTGGTATGTGAATACGAATAACTGGAAGTACTTGTATTGGTATTAATTGTTGTTCCGTTTGCTTTTAAAGTATAACTCGCCGCTCCATTTGTATTGGACGCTGTAATATTAAAATTAGAACCTGAAGCAATAATTGAGGAACTATTTTCTACAGGCGAAGTTAGTGAAACCTGAAAAGAGCCTACTTCAACCAAAATATCTTGTGATTGTTTAGTACCCGATCCGTCTTTGGCTTTTATTAGAAAACCAATTCTTCCTATACCATTTCTGCCAAAATACACATTTGGAACAAATGTTTTGGTATAAGTATCGGTTCCCGCATTGTAAGTAAATTTACTGGCTTCCGCCGAAGCTGTCCAAGTGCCATTTGAAGGCGAATCCATCTGATTTGCATCATTTACATCATAAGACCAAGACCAAAGATACAAGGCATTACCCGTAACTCCCCACGTACTTTCATTTACACTTGTACCTGCAATTGTAATGGTAACAGTAGCTGTATCCTCAAAAGTAAGCGGATTTATTGAATAGCTGACTGTTTGCTTTTGGGCAAAAACAGTTACTGCCATCAATAAAAATATTGATAGTAAAGTTTTTTTCATAATTTGGTGGTTTGCTGGTTAGATAGTGTGATAAAAAAAGGGCTATCAACAGATAACCCTTTTTTAATTATTCAAAAAACATTAGTTTTTAGTAATTGTATATTTTTTTGCAGCGAAGTCAACAACAAGTGTATAATTTCCTGCAACTGTAATTGGAATATTAGCTCCTCCTGGTTCTAATGACAAATCATTTCCATCATCACCAAAGTTAGTATCCCATTTGTCATCTATTCTAAATTTGTATTCTCCAACTACTAATGGTCCTGTGTAAGAGTATTTTTTAGTTGCTAAATCATAGTCTAAATTAGTATCTGGATCATTCCATCCATTTGGAGTTGCAGAACCAATTAATCCCCAGTTATCCCAAGCTGAATATGCCGTAACATTTATTTTGATAACATTTGAATACTGAACAATTCCGCCTTCTCCAAGATAAGATTTAATACGAATATCAGCATCTTGAGGAATAAATGGTGTTAATCCGCAGTTCATAGCAGCGGCATTAAGTTCACCACCAGTCAAAGCTTTTGTAATATCTGTTGTTACAGCTACTACAGCAGCATTTTTAAAATCTGTTCCAGATTTTGCCATTTCAATTTCATATTCTACAGCAACTACAGCACCAGTGTATTTTGCAGCTTCCCATTTAAAGGTTGCGGCAACTTCTGTTGCTTTTGCTTTATCAAAAACAAAAGTTGTTCCCTCGGCAGGAGCTGCTAAAACAGCCGCTGTTGACGGTGTTACTACCGTAATATCATCTGAATTACATGCTCCTGTCGACATTACCAGCATCGCAAAGATGCCTAATTTGAATATATTTTTCATCTTTCTGATATTAGTTTGAGAACCCAGGATTTTGAGTTAATTTTGGATTAGCCTGTAATGCGCTAGTAGGAATTGGGTATAACTTGTAAGTATCTGGAATCGAAACTCCATCTTTTACCCCACCTTTCCATGGCCATAAATAAGAACCGCCAGTAAATTTTCCAAAACGAATTAAATCTTGTCTTCTGTGTCCTTCAAGATTTAGTTCTCTTGCTCTTTCATTTAAAATGAAATCTAAACTTAACTGTCCTGCAGTTATTGCTCCTGCATGAGATCTGTTTCTAACAGCATTAACATAATCTAAAGCTAAAGCTGAAGACCCGCCAGCTGCTCCTCTTAATGCACACTCAGCATACATTAAATAAGCATCTGCCAATCTGAATAATGGAAAATCTGTATTAGAAAAACTTGTTGAATTAGATGTTCCTACAAAGTTTTTATTTCTAAATTTTACACTAGGATATCCGTCAACCCATTTTTTATAATCATTCATTTCGTATGAATGTCCAGTCGTCCAGAATAATTTTGCTCTATCGTCTGGAGAAGCTGCCAAATTACCATTATTAAAAAGACCGTACCAAGCTTTAGTAGCTCTGTGACCTCCCCAACCATCAGTAGCACCAAAATCATTAGGATTCATGGTTTCTGTACTTAAGTTTCCGTTAACAATGTAAGTTGTATTTCCATATGCCTGACTAACAACTGCATCTGCAATTAAAGTATAGATAATCTCTGGTGAAGTATCATTATCTCCTGAAAAAACACTCACAAAGTTTGGTGCAAGAGTATAACCTCCTTCATCAATTACTTTTTTAGTGTATAGTAATGCATCATCATATCTTTGTGTTCCAGTATATACTTCTGCATTCAAATACAATTTTGCCAAAAGCATTCTCACAACATTTTTATCTGCTTTTCCATAAGATTTTGTTGCTGTAATAGTGCCTTCAACATCTTTTAGCTCAGATTCTATAAATTTAAAAAGCTCTACTCTTGTAGATTCGTTCTTTGGTGTTGGAGTATTAATATCGTCTTCTGTTGTAATCGCTCCTTTTCCAAAACAGTCCGTTAAATAATAATAAGCTAAAGCTCTTAAAAAACGTAATTCTGCAATATGATTTTCCTTGTTCGGAATATTCGCTGATGATGTTTTTAATACCTTAATCAAATTACTTGATTGAGAAATAGTGTAATAAGCTCTATCGTATAAATATCTGAAAAACTTATTATTAGGTGTCCATCCGCTTGTTGTTGTCAACTGATCAAGACCATCATCTCCCCAACGGTTTTTCATACCATCAGCAGAAAAATCTTGTAAGTTGATAATACTTCTAAGAAAAGCAGCTTCTCCTGGATCCGGAGTAACAATATCTGTAGAAGCCGGCCCATCAGGTCCTGAAAGAGCAAAAGTTCCATAAATTTTAGAAACTAAACCATCTACAGCATTTGGATCTTGCTCTAAAAGCTTATCCAAGGTCAATTCAACTTTTGGTTCTGTATTCAAATCATCTACGCAAGAAGCGAAAAAGAATAGAACTAAAAAAGCGCCTATAATCTTAAATTTAAACTGATTCATCTTTATATTTTTTTATTAAAAGTCTAAGTTCAGACCAAAACTGAATGTTCTTGATCTTGGATAGAAATTATTATCAATTGCATTGAAATTTTCTGGATCTGCTCCTGTGTAGTCTGTTACAATAAATACATTGTTAGCAGCTGCATATAATCTTAAAACAGCACCTTTAATAGCTTTGTCAAAATTATATCCAAGAGTTATGTTCTGGCAACGTAAAAAACTAGCATCTTCTAAATAAAAATCAGAAAAAGGAACATTTCCGTTGATTGTTTGGAAATCAAATTGAGTATCCAAAACATTTGTCAAACTTATTGAGTTAGCCGGTAAAGCCTTATCAATAAAACCTGATTGCAATTTTCTTGCATTGTAAACTTTACCTCCAACTTGTCCATTGAAAGTTGTTGTCAAATCAAACTTTTTGTAGTTTGCTGTAAGTCCGAAACCATAAGTCCAGTTTGGTCTTAAAGCGACATAAGATCTGTCGCTGTCATTGATAACACCATCGCCGTTTTTGTCAACAAAAGCATTTTCGATTGGGCGGTTGTTTGAATCATAAATCTGTTCAAAAACCCATGCAGAATATGGTTGTTGGCCTACTGTGTTGTAAGCAATTTTTTGACCTGTTCCTACTGGAATTTTCGATTCATTATCAACATTTGTAGTTCTATTGTTCAAATCAGTAATTTCACCAATGTTATAAGCAATGTTTCCATTAACAGCTAAGTTAAAATCTTCTTTTCTTATTACTTTAACATTTAAGCTTCCTTCGATACCTTTATTTTTCATGCTTCCAACATTTGAAATAAATTCATTTGTTAACGCTTGTCCTGGAGAAGCTGAAACTACAGAAAGTAAGTCTTTTGTGTATTTTTGATACGCATCAATAGTACCACTCACAATATCATTTTCAAACAATCCGAAATCAATTCCCACGTTATAAGTAGTCGTTTTTTCCCAAGTAAGATCTTCATTGTAAGGTTTTGCATAATAACCGTTTACTCCTGGAATGTAAGTACTTGATGCACTTGTTGGTGCAAACAAAGCACTATAAGGATAAGATCCCGCAACCCCTGTAATATCTTGCTGACCTGTAATACCGTAACCTAATCTTAATTTTAAATCATTGAATGTTTTTGATTCTTTTAAGAATGATTCGTCTTTAATTCTCCAAGCAAATCCTGCTGCTGGAAAATAACCCCATCTTTTATCTTCTTTAAACAAAGACGATCCATCTGCTCTTAAAGTTAATGTAAACAAGTATCTATCTACCAAATCAAAATTACCTCTACCAAAGAATGACTGTAAGTTTCTCTCGTTATAGTATCTGTTATTTGGATTTGAAGGGTTTGGTGTAGCTTCTCTTACTCCATTTGATGTATTATATCTGAAATTTTCTTTATTCCCATCAGTAACAAAATTTTGATAAGAGTATCCAGCCTGAGCATCTACTCTGGTTACAAATCCATTTAAGCTTTTGTTGTAAGCAAAATAAGCATCTAATGTTTTATTGTTAACTGTTTGATTTTCTGCATAATTTAATCCCGGATTAAAAACATAAGTCGGAGGATTTGTATTTGCAGAGTTATTTATTTGATACGTTTGAATAGCATTATCTGTGTAAACTTCTCTAATTTTTGTTTTAGAAGCCTCAACACCACCATTAACAACAGCTCTTAAACCATCTACAAATGGTAATTTATAATCTAACTCAATATTTCCTAATAATTTTTGAACTTCCTCAGGACGAGATCTCTGATTTAAAATTGCAAGTGGGTTCTGTGCACCACTAAGAGAATTATTAGTATTAAGTAATTGATAATATCCTCCAAAAATACCACTAGAAGCACCTGCATTATCGTAAGCAGGTTTAGTAGGATCCATTCCTAAAGCACTACCAATAACTGCATCAGCATCAATAGCATTCTTTTTAACAGAGATACCTTTGGCATTAATGTCAATCTTCAAATTATTATTAAATAATGTTGGCGAAAGTTTAATAGATCCTGTATATCTTTCTAACTCATTCGTTTTAACAACTCCTTCATTTTTAGCATAACCAACAGAAGCTCTAAATGGGACTTTACCAAATAAGTTTGCTCTTGCACTAAAGTTATTATCTGTAGAAATTGATTGTCTGTAAATTAAATCCTGCCAATCTGTATTGTATAATGTTCTACCTTCAATTTGAGATGTCGCTGGATTATCAATTGCACCGCTTCCATTAGGAACTCCTAATAAATTAGTATATCCTGGATGGTATTGCTGCATGAAAGATGTAAATTCTGGACCTGACATCATATTTACAGGATTATTCACTTTTCCAGTTGTAATAGTTGATGAAAAGTTAAATTTCGGAGCACCGCTAACACCTTTTTTAGTCGTAATAATAATTACACCATTTGAAGCTCGTGAACCGTAAATAGCTGTAGCAGAAGCATCTTTTAAGATAGCAAAATTATCAATGTCATTTGGATTAATTAAAGTTAACGGATTTGAAATTCCCGCCGGATTTGTATTATCAATTGGCACTCCATCAATAATAATTAACGGATTGTTGTTTCCTGATAATGAACTTCCTCCTCTAATTCGAATATTCGGATTAGCATCTGGCTGACCACCATCTGTGGTAATTCTAACCCCTGCAGCTCTACCAACAAGTAATTGATCTGCAGAAACTACAGGTCCTTTATTCAATTGATTAGCAGATAAAACCGTTACCGCACCTGTTGCATCTTTTTTCTTAACAGTTCCGTAACCTACTTGAACCACTACTTCTTGTAATTGGTTGGTATCTTCTTCTAAAGATAAGGCTAAGTTTTTCTCACCATTAAATACAACTGTGGATGTTTTATATCCAATAAATGAAACCAAAATTTTGTCTCCATTTTTTAGATTAGGCAACTGAAATTTACCATCAAAATCAGTAGAGGTACCGCCTGCAGCACCTTGTACATTGACATTTACTCCCGGAATTGGCTGACCTGTGGCGCGATCAGTTACTGTTCCACTTAATGTGCTTTGAGCTAACACAGTAAACGGAAGCAGAAGGAATAAAAATAACAACTTTTTGTAAATTGTTTTCATACTTTTTGTTTAAATTAGTTTGAGTTTGTGATTGTTAGTTAAGTTTTTAATTTTACTTCGAATTTCAAAATTATGAATTTATTAACATGCTCGACCAGACACAATTTTTATTGAGTTACGAAAACGTGGTAGTGTTGAAAACTTTCTATATTTTGTAATCTTTTCAGTCAAAAATTATCAATTTTAGAAATTATCGATACCTTTATTATTAATTAGATTTTTTTCATAAAAAAGCATGAAACGTAAAATAACCCTAAAACAGATTGCAAAAGAGCTTGATGTATCAATTTCAACGGTGTCAAAATCCTTAAGAAACAGTCCTGAAATTGGAGAAGAAACTAGAGAAAAAGTGCAGGCTTTTGCGAAGTTTTACAACTATAAACCCAACAATATTGCCCTTAGTTTAAAAAATCGAAAAACGAAAAGTATTGGCATTATCATTCCGGAAATTGTACATTATTTTTTCTCTACTGTGATTAACGGAATTGAACAAGTTGCCAACGAAAATGGCTATAGTGTTGTAATCTGTTTATCTGATGATTCTTTTGATAAAGAAGTGCTAAATATGGAAATGTTAGCCAACGGAAGTATCGATGGTTTTATCATGTCTCTTTCTAAAGAAACGCAATATAAAGGTGATTTTCACCATATTACAGAAGTCATCAATCAGGGAATGCCGGTTGTAATGTTTGACCGAGTAACCAATGATATTTTGTGCGATAAAGTTATTATTGATGATAAAGCCGCAGCATATGAAGCCGTTCAAAGTTTAATTGATAACGGAAGAAAGAAAATCGCTCTTGTAACTACTGTAGATTATGTAAGCGTTGGAAAACTGCGAACTGATGGTTACGAAAAAGCACTTTTAGACAACGGAATCCCTTTCAATGAAGATTTAATTATTAAAATTGAAGATGTAGATACCTGCGAAATCACGATTAGCGAACTTCTACACGCAAGAGCTTTTGATGCCGTTTTTGCTGTAAATGAACTTTTTGCAGTAACTATTATCAAAACCGCATCCAAAATGGGATTAAAAGTTCCCGAAGATTTGGCTGTAATTGCATTTACAGACGGAATTATTTCCAAATATTCAACTCCGAGCATTACAACTGTAAGTCAGAGTGGTGAAAAAATGGGAAATAAAGCTGCCAAAATGCTGATAGAAAGACTGGAAGCCGAACACGACGATGACGAAGAAGAAAACGAAAATTATACAACCGAGGTTATAGAAACCCATCTAATAAAAAGAGAATCTACTGACTAATTTTCTTAAAATCAACACATTCTAAAGCCGTAAATAATATTTATGGCTTTTTTGTTAGCATATATCTAAAATTAATTTATACTTTTACGGCCGTCAAGGCTTTTACTTTTACTTCGAAAAAAACAGTAAGTTTTGATAAGCAAAGCGCTTATCGTATAATTTTTTCAAATTACGATAATGGAAAAGCGTAAATTAAGTTTCTGGGAAATTTGGAACATGAGTTTCGGTTTCTTGGGAATACAAATGGGATTTGCACTTCAGAATGCAAATGCCAGCAGAATTCTTCAAATTTTTGGTGCCGACGTACACGAACTTTCGTGGTTCTGGATTATTGCTCCCCTTATGGGATTAATAGTGCAGCCAATCATTGGTCATTACAGCGATAAAACTTGGGGAAAATTCGGTAGACGAAAACCTTTCTTTTTAGTTGGTGCGATCTTAGCTTCTGTGGGATTAATTTTAATGCCTCAAGCTAATATTTTCATTTCTGTTTTACCCGCATTATGGGTTGGAGCTGGAATGTTAATGATCATGGATGCTTCTTTCAATATCGCAATGGAGCCGTTTCGCGCGCTTGTTGGAGATAATTTAAGAACAGATCAGCGTACTGCGGGCTTTAGTATTCAAACTTCCTTAATTGGTTTTGGAGCCGTTATTGGTTCTGCATTACCTTACGTTTTAACGAAATATTTTGGCATTTCAAACAGTACAGTTCCTGGAAGTGTTCCGTTAAATTTGACAATGTCTTTTATCATTGGAGCAGCAGTTTTAATTGGTTCAATCTTAGTAACCTTATTCACAACAAAAGAATATACTCCAGAAGAATTAGCCAAATTTGAAGATCCTCAAAATGAGGTTGAAATCAAAGAAGAAGAAAAATCAAAACTTACAGACATTTTTACAGATTTTGCAAAAATGCCAACCACCATGCGTCAGCTTAGCTGGGTGCAGTTTTTCTCTTGGTTCGGTTTGTTCGGAATGTGGGTTTTTACAACTCCTGCCATCGCACACCATATTTACAAATTACCTCTTAGTGACACATCAAGCCAGCAATATCAAGATGCTGGTGACTGGGTCGGAATTTTATTTGGTGTTTACAATTTAGTTTCGGCTATAATCGCACTTTTTTTCCTGCCGTACATCGCTAAAAAAATCGGACGAAAATCAACACATTCTCTCTCTTTAGTCATTGGAGGAATCGGATTAATCTCGATTTATTTTATGCCTAATGAAGACTGGGTTGTACTTCCTATGATTTTAATTGGTGTGGCTTGGGCAAGTATTTTGGCGATGCCATACGCTATTCTTGCAGGATCTATAACACCTAAAAAAATGGGTGTTTACATGGGAATCTTCAACTTTTTCGTTGTAATTCCACAGATTGTAAACGCGCTTATTGGCGGTCCAATTGTAAAATACCTTTATAATGGCGATGCAATTTATGCTTTAATTACCAGCGGTGTCAGCTTTTTAATTGCTGCGGCATTGGTTTACAAAGTAAAAGATGTAGACGACTTTACTCAAAAATCATAAATTATAATTTCCTTTTAATGAACAAAAAAGCATTCATATTCGATCTTGACGGCGTGATCGTTGATACCGCTAAATACCACTTTTTAGCCTGGCAAAAAATCGCTCAGTCATTAAATATAAATTTTACACACGAAGACAACGAACTTTTAAAAGGTGTTAGCCGTGTTCGTTCCTTAGATATTATACTTGGATTAGGCAACGTTCAAGCTTCTCAGGAAGACAAAGACAAATGGCTGATTCAAAAAAACGAAGATTATTTATCTTATTTAGTTGACATGGATGAAAGTGAGATTCTTCCAGGAGTTTTTAAAATTCTGAAACTATTAAAAGAAAAAAATCAAGGAATTGCATTAGGTTCTGCTAGTAAAAATGCAAGACCAATTCTGGAAAAAACAGGCATTATTTCTTATTTCGATGTTATTGTTGACGGAAATGATGTTACCAATGCAAAACCAGATCCGGAAGTTTTCTTAAAAGCGGCTCAATTATTAAATATTGATCCAAAAAATTCAATTGTATTTGAAGATTCTGTTGCCGGAATTCAGGCAGCAAATATAGCAGAAATGGTAAGTGTGGGAATTGGTGAGGAAACAATTTTACATGAAGCTGATTACATTTTTAAAGACTTCACCATAATGGATGAAGCCTTCATTAATAAACTAATTAGTCAATAAGAAAATGTGCCAATTTGATAATTAGAAAATGAATAATTATCAAATTAAAATAATTTATATCATCAATTAAAACGTAAAACAATCAGCAATTAACAGATAAAATCAGATTAGAAATCGAGTCAAAATTATCCAATTGACCAATTATCTAATTATCTCATTGCCAAATTATCTAATTAAGAAAGAAATGAATCAAGATTATATAAAACCAGACAATTGGTCCATAATAGAAGAAGGCTTTGATGTCGAAAGAGTAAAATCGTCTGAAAGTCTTTTTAGTATCGGGAACGGTGCTATGGGACAACGCGCGAATTTTGAAGAAAAATATTCTGGTGAAACTTTTCAGGGAAGTTATATCGCTGGAATTTATTATCCGGACAAAACAAAAGTAGGATGGTGGAAAAACGGTTATCCGAAATATTTTGCCAAAGTCCTAAATGCGCCAAACTGGATTGGAATTGACATCGAAATCAACGAAGAAAACCTTGATTTACACAATTGTACCGAAGTTAGAAATTTCCGCAGAGAATTGAATATGAAAGAAGGCTGGTACAATCGTTCTTTTGAAGCGGTTCTTAAAAACGGAACTGAAATTTCAGTAAATATTCGTCGTTTTCTTTCTTTAGATTTAGACGAAGCCGGAGTTATCAAATACGATATTACACCTTTAAACAAAGATGCAAAAATCGTTTACAAACCATATATCGACGCCGGTGTAACGAATGAAGATGCCAACTGGGAAGAAAAATTCTGGGAACCTTTGGAAGTTAAAAAAGGAACAAACGAAGCTTTTGTAACCGCTCAGACTTTCAAAACGCATTTTAAAGTTACGACTTTCATGCACAATACGATTTTGGCAAATGGCGAAGATGTTCATATTTCTCCATCAACAATCGATTCTACGACAGATAAAGTTCAGTATACTTACGGAACTATTATTGCAAAAGGACAAACCTCAACAATCCAAAAAATTGGAGGTTATACGGTTTCTTTAAACCACGAAAATACGTTGGCCGGAGCCGAAAAAGTAATAAAATCTGCTGTGGCGCTAGGTTACAAAACATTGCTTCAAAACCAAATTGATGCTTGGGCAAAAATCTGGGAAATGTCAGATATTACTATTGAAGGTGATGTTAAGGCACAACAAGGAATTCGTTTCAATATTTTCCAATTGAATCAAACGTATTCAGGAAAAGATAGCCGCTTAAATATTGGCCCAAAAGGATTTACCGGAGAAAAATATGGCGGATCAACTTATTGGGACACTGAGGCGTATTGTATTCCGTTTTATATGGCGACTAAAGATCAGCAGGTTGCGAGAAATTTATTGACATATCGTTTCAATCAATTGGACAAAGCGATTGAAAACGCAAAAGACAATTTAGGTTTCAAAAATGGTGCAGCTTTGTATCCAATGGTAACCATGAATGGTGAAGAATGCCACAACGAATGGGAAATCACACACGAAGAAATTCATAGAAATGGAGCGATTGCTTTTGCCATTTACAACTACTACCGTTACACGGGAGATTACTCTTATATTCCAGAAAAAGGATTAGAAGTTTTAATCGGAATTGCGCGTTTTTGGCATCAAAGAGCTTCTTTTTCAAAAGAAAAGAATCAATATGTAATTCTTGGCGTTACCGGTCCAAACGAATACGAAAACAACATCAACAATAATTTCTACACGAATTATATTGCAAAATGGTGTATCGATTTTGCATCGGAACAAATTACTAAAGTTGGCTTAGAATATCCTGCAGATCACAAACGTGTTTTAGAGAAAGTTACGCTTTCCGCGAATGAAATCCAGGAATGGAAAAAAGTGGCTGATAATATGTATTTTCCAAAATCAGAGGAACTTGGAATTTATTTACAGCAAGACGGTTTCTTAGACAAAGATTTAGTTCCGGTAAAAGATTTAGACAAATCACAACGCCCAATTAACCAAAAATGGTCTTGGGATCGCGTTTTACGTTCGCCATACATCAAACAAGCCGATGTTTTACAATGTTTTTATTTCTTTGAAGATCATTTTTCAAGAGAAGAATTAGAGCGTAATTTCGATTTTTATGAATCATTTACGGTTCATGAAAGTTCACTATCGCCTTGCGTACACTCGATTCAGGCTGCCGTTTTAGACAAAATAGATATGGCATACACTTTCTATTTAAGAACTTCTCGTCTGGATTTGGACGATTATAATAAAGAAGTAGAAGAAGGTTGTCATATCACGTCAATGGCCGGAACTTGGATGAGTATCGTAGAAGGTTTTGGTGGAATGCGTGTTAAAAATGACCAGCTTCATTTCTCTCCAAAAATTCCAAAAGAATGGAAAGGTTATTCGTTTAAAATCAATTTCAGAAACCAGATTCTAAAAGTTGCTGTAAATCACAACGAAACAACATTTTCTGTAGACGGAGATCAGGATTTAACAATTGTAGTGAATGGAAAACCACAAACAATAAGTAAATTCGCTCAAATAAATTAAATTACAATATACTAAAAACTTAAAAACATGAAAAACTTATTTTTCGCAAGTTTCGTTTTGTTCGCGATTAGCACAATTGCTAAAGCGCAGCAATTAAAATCTCCCGAAGGAAAGTTCGTAATGGAATTTTCGCTTCAAAGCGATGGAACTCCAACTTACAACCTAAAATACAAAAACAAACAAGTTATAAAAACCAGTAAATTAGGTCTTGAACTTAAAGATGATAAAAAATCTTTGTTGAATGATTTTACTGTTGTTGATACTAAAACTTCGACTTTTGATGAGACTTGGAAACCAGTTTGGGGTGAAGTTGATCACATCAGAAATCATTATAATGAATTGGCTGTTACTTTAAACCAAAAAAGCACAGACAGACAAATCGTAATTCGTTTTCGTTTGTTTGATGATGGTTTAGGTTTCCGTTACGAATTTCCGGCGCAAAAGAATCTTACGTATTTTATTATCAAAGAAGAAAGATCTCAATTTGCCATGACTGGAGATCATACTGCTTTCTGGATTCCGGGAGATTATGATACTCAGGAATACGATTATACAAAATCTAAATTATCTGAAATCAGAGGTTTATCTGAAAAAGCATATACAGCAAACGTTTCTCAAAAGAACTTTTCTCCAACAGGAGTTCAGACTTCTTTGATGCTAAAAACAGCTGACGGAATTTACATCAACTTACACGAAGCGGCTTTGATTGACTATTCTTGTATGCACCTGAATTTAGATGATAAAAATATGATTTTTGAATCGTGGTTAACTCCAGATGCAAAAGGAGATAAAGGTTATATGCAGGCGCCAAATCATTCTCCTTGGAGAACAATTATCGTAAGTGATGATGCGAGAGAAATCTTAGCTTCAAAGATGACTTATAACTTAAACGATCCATCAAAAATTGACGATACTTCCTGGATCAAACCCGTAAAATATGTTGGGGTTTGGTGGGAAATGATTACAGGAAAAAGTTCTTGGTCGTACACAAATGATTTTCCAACAGTTCAATTGGGTGTTTCTGATTTTTCAAAAGCAAAACCAAGCGGAACACACGGAGCAAACAACGCAAACGTAAAAAAATACATTGATTTTGCTGCTGCAAATGGTTTCGATGCTGTTTTGGTTGAAGGATGGAACGAAGGCTGGGAAGACTGGTTCGGACATACTAAAGATTATGTTTTTGATTTCGTAACTCCTTACCCTGATTTTGATGTGAAAGGTTTACACGAATATGCAAAATCTAAAGGTGTAAAAATCATCATGCACCACGAAACTTCTGGTTCTACACGCAACTACGAGCGCCATATGGATGCTGCTTACAAATTCATGAAAGACAACGGATATGATGCTGTAAAAAGTGGCTACGTAGGGGATATTTTACCGCGCGGTGAAAATCATTATAATCAATGGATTGTAAATCACTACCAATATGCAATCGAAAAGGCAGCTGATTACAAAATTATGGTAAACGCTCACGAAGCAGTTCGTCCTACCGGAATCGCAAGAACGTATCCTAACTTAATTGGAAACGAAGCAGCAAGAGGAACAGAATATCAAGCTTTTGGAGGTTCTAAACCAAATCACGTAACGGTTTTACCTTTTACAAGATTAATCGGTGGCCCAATGGATTACACGCCTGGAATCTTCGAAATGGATATCAGCAAAATGAATCCTGAGAATACATCACATGTAAATAGTACAATTTGTAATCAATTGGCTTTATACGTTACAATGTACAGTCCGTTGCAAATGGCTGCTGATACTCCAGAAAACTATAACCGTTTTCCTGATGCATTCCAATTCATTAAAGACGTAGCTGTAGACTGGTCTGAAAGTAAATATATCGAGGCTGAGCCAGGAGATTTCATTACCGTTGCACGTAAAGCAAAAGGAACAAATAACTGGTTTGTTGGAAACGTAAACGGAGAAACTTCTCGTACATCAAACATCGATTTCAGTTTCCTTGAAAAAGGTAAAAAATACACTGCTACAATTTACGCTGATGCAAAAGATGCGCATTACAAAACGAATCCGCAGGCTTATACTATCAAGAAAATTGCTGTAACAAGCAAATCAAAATTATCGCAATTATCTGCTCCTGGAGGAGGTTATGCGATCAGTATTATTGAAACGAAATAATTTTAATTAACCATATAAGAAATGTAAGTCCATTTAAATAGAAATCTCCCCAGTTTTTGTCTTAGATGTTCTTACATTTCTTATATGGTTTAAATTCTATTATAATGCAATCCCGAAGCTTCGGGACAAACCTTGTAGGTTTAAACTTCTCAAACATACCTAACAGGTTTTAAAAACCTGTTAGGAAAACTAAAACTATATATTATGAGAATTCAACAAAATCATATTATTTACAAAGTACTTCTCTTCATTTTAATATTTTCCGCTTCCGCGAAAGCGCAAATCCAAAAAGTAGAACCGCCATTCTGGTACGCCGGAATGAAAAATTCCGAACTGCAGATTATGTTCTACGGAAAAAATATTTCGCAATATGAAACTTCAGTTTCCAACAATGTTGCTATTAAAAATGTAGAAAAAACAGAAAACCCAAACTATCTTTTCGTAACTATTGATACAAAAGACGTAAAAGCTTCTGAACTAACTTTTTCATTTAAATTGAAAAACAAAGTCGCTTTTACTCAAAAATATGCACTTAAAGAAAGAAGAGCGAATTCTGCCGACAGAAAAAGCTACGATGCATCTGATTTGATTTATTTAATCATGCCGGATCGTTTTGCTAACGGAAATCCGAAAAATGACAGCGACGCTTCTTTAACTGAAAAAGGAAATCGTCAAGATCCAAGCGGACGTCACGGCGGAGACATTGAAGGAATTATCAAAAACTTAGATTATATTTCGGCTCTTGGCGCGACTACAATTTGGAGCACGCCTTTATGCGAAGACAATGACAAACAGCATTCGTACCACACTTACGGACAATCTGATGTTTACAAAATTGATCCGCGTTACGGAACGAATGAAGATTACGTTCGTCTTTCTTCTGAAATGCATAAAAAAGACATGAAATTGGTTATGGATTATGTAACCAATCACTGGGGAATTACGCACTGGATGATTAAAGACTTGCCAACAAAATCGTGGCTTAACCAATTTGATACTTACACACAAACACACCACAGACGTGAAGTAATTACAGATATTCACGCTTCTAAAATTGATCAGGAAGTTTGTATTGATGGTTGGTTTGTACCTTCTATGCCGGATTTAAATTTAAGAAATCCGCTTGTTGCAAAATACTTAACTCAAAATGCGATTTGGTGGATTGAATATGCCAATTTGGATGGTTTCCGTGTAGATACTTATAATTATTCGGATAAAACGGCGATGGCAAATTGGGCAAAAGCAATAACAACTGAATATCCTAATTTTAATATTGTTGGGGAAATCTGGATGCACAATCAAGCAAATTTAGCTTTTTGGCAGAAAGACAGCAAAGTTGGGGCGATAGAAAACTACAATTCAAATCTTCCAAGTGTAATGGATTTTACGCTTCAAAGTCAGATTACTTCTTCTTTTAATGAAGATGAACCAAACTGGGACAGCGGATTAATCAAATTCTACAACAATTTTGCAATGGATTTTTTATATCCAAACACCAATAATATTTTAGTTTTTTCCGAAAATCATGATACCGATCGTATGAACGAAAAGTTTAAATACGACTTACCAAAATACAAACTGGCGATGACTTTACTGGCTACAGTTCGTGGAATCCCACAAATTTATTACGGTTCAGAAATTGGAATGGGTGGTGATAAAGGTAAAGGCGGTGACGCCGATATTCGTCAGGATTTCCCGGGCGGATGGGCTGGCGACAAAAACAACGCTTTTACAAAAGAAGGAAGAACTCCACAACAAGCAGCGTATTTTGATTTTAGTTCAAAATTATTCAACTGGAGAAAAACAAACGAAGCGGTTCATTTCGGAAAAATGACACATTATATTCCTGAAAATAATACTTATGTATATTTCAGATATACAGATGCCAAAACCGTTATGGTGGTTTTCAATAATAATGCAAAAGAGCAAGTTGTAAAAACAAATCGTTTCAAAGAAAGCATCAAAAATTTTAAATCAGGTAAAGATGTTATCACAGGAAAAACATTCGATTTAGCTTCTGAAATTACTTTGGAACCAAAATCAGCTTTGGTTTTAGAATTGGAATAACTTTTATTTAAACACATAGAATCATAGCTTTTATAACTCAATAAAAGGCGTTTCACTTGTTTAAACAAACATAGTTTAGTCCGCTGTACTATGTGTAAATGATGAATCATTTATTTAAGTCTTTTTAAGACAAGGTAAAACCTATGATTCTATGTGTTTAAAAATTTTCCGCCACAAATGCACGATTTTATTTTCGAAGATTATAAAAAATAATTCGTGAATTCGTGGCGGAAATTTTATTATAAATCTTCGTTAAATTTAAAATAAATGAAAAAATACACTTTCCTTTTTTTATCTTTAGTATTCATAATTACGGGTTGTTCTGGCTCAAAATCAGTTTCAATGAATCACGAGAATACTTCGAAAACACCTTTCGTATGGGAAGGGGCAAATGTTTATTTTTTACTTACAGACCGCTTTTACAACGGCGATAAATCAAACGATTTAAATTTCAACCGAAATAAAACTCCCGGAAAACTACGCGGATTTGAAGGCGGAGATATTATCGGAATTATCAAAAAAATCGAAGACGGTTATTTTGAAAAATTAGGAATCAATGCCATTTGGCTTACGCCGATTGTTGAGCAAATTCATGATGGCGTTGACGAAGGAACAGGATTGAGTTACGGTTTTCACGGTTATTGGGCAAGAGATTGGACAGCTCTTGATCCAAACTTCGGAACAAAAGAAGATTTGTCCAATCTGGTAAAAAAAGCACATGAAAAAGGAATCAGAATCGTTTTAGACGGCGTAATCAATCACACAGGACCAGTAACCGAAGAAGATCCGGTTTGGCCTTCTGACTGGGTTAGAACTGGCATTGTCTGCGATTACAAATCCTTCGAAAATACTACGATGTGTACTTTGGTTGACAATCTTCCGGATGTAAGAACCGAGAGCACGCAAAACGTCGAACTTCCTCCTTTTTTGATTGAAAAATGGAAAAAAGAAGGACGTTATGAAAAAGAAATTACTTCGCTAGATGAATTTTTCAAAAGAACAAATTACCCAAGAAGTCCGAAATATTACATTATAAAATGGCTTACCGATTATATTCTGGAATTCGGAATTGACGGTTACCGCGCCGACACGGTAAAACATACCGAAGAAGCGGTTTGGGCAGACTTTAAAAAAGAATGTGATTATGCATTTGAAACCTGGAAAAAACAGAATCCGCAAGAAGTTTTAGATCAGAATCCGTTTTACACTATTGCCGAAGTTTATGGTTACGGAATCAGTGGTGGACAAGATTATGATTTTGGAGATCGAAAAGTCAATTATTTCCAAAATGGCTTCAACAGCATGATCAATTTTGAATTTAAATGGAATGCTGCACAAAGTGATTATGAAACTTTATTCTCCAAATATTCCAATCATTTAAATAATGAATTAAAAGGATATTCTGTTTTGAACTATATGTCTTCTCACGACGACGGCCAACCTTTTGATGGCAATCGTGTTAAAGGTTTTGAGGCTGGAACAAAACTATTGCTTTCGCCCGGAATGTCTCAGGTTTATTACGGAGACGAATCGAATCGTTCTTTGGTTATTGAAGGAACAAATGGCGATGCCACTTTACGTTCGAACATGAATTGGGACGATATTCAAAATAATCCGGACACGCAAAGAATGCTTTGGCATTGGCAGAAATTAGGGCAGTTTAGAAGAAATCATCCTGCGGTTGGTGCAGGTGTTCATTCTAAAATCGATAGTGAGCATTATGTTTTTTCAAGAATATATGTTAATGGTTCATTCAAAGATAAAGTTGTTATTGGCTTAGATTTGCCTGAAGGAAAAAAAGAACTTCCTGTAAATAACTTTTTCGAAAACGGAGCTAAATTACGCGATCATTTTTCTGATCAAGAAACCGAAGTTGTTGATGGAAAAGTAATTATTGACAGCGAATTTGGAATTGTTTTACTGGAAGAAATTTAAAGTTTTTCTCTCGCAGATTTGGCAGATTGAGCAGATAATTAAAAAAGAAATCTGCCGAATCTGCCAGATCTGCGGGAGATTTTTTTTTCGCCACGAATTACACAAATTTTCACAAATTCAATATGATAAAAAATTAGTGGAAATTGGTGTAATTCGTGGCTATATAATTTTTAATAAATTCCTTGCGAACCTTGCGTAAAACTTTGCGACCTTTGCGGTTAGAAAAAAAACGCAGCAAATGCTAAAAATAGCTCATAGAGGTGCAAAAGCATACGAACCTGAAAATACACTTCAGGCTTTTCAAAAAGCCCTAGATTTAAATGCAGACGGAATCGAACTGGACGTTCACCTAAGTTCCGACGGACACATCATCGTTATGCACGACGAAACCATCGACAAAATGACCAACGGAAAAGGCGATATAAACAAATATACTTTAGCCGAATTAAAGTCATTTCTAATCGCTGGAAAACTACAAATTCCAACGCTAAATGAAGTTTTTGATTTAGTTGATAAAAAATGCTTCATCAACGTCGAGTTAAAAAACGCCGATACTTCAAAAAATGTAGTTTCTTTAATAGAAGAATATATCAATGAAAAAGGGTGGAATTACGAACATTTTATCATTTCGAGTTTTGACTGGAATGCTTTAAAAGAAGTTCAAAAATTAAATCCAAATATCCCGATTGGTGTTTTAACAGAAGAAAATATTGAAACTGCTTTGGCTTTCGCCGAAGATATAAAAGCAAAAGCAATTCATCCTGATTTTCAGTTATTGAATAAAGAAAACGTTGAGCAAATTCAGGAAAAAGGATTTTTGGTTTTCCCCTGGACAGTAAACTCCGAAGAAGATATTCAAAAAGTAAAAAGTTATAAAGTAAACGGAATTATCTCTGATAATCCAGACAAAATATAAAAATAGCCACGAATTCACGAATTATTTTTTTACAATCTATGAGAATAAAAATTCGTGAATTCGTGGCTACTCCAAAAAAATATGATTAAAAATTTCGACATAATAATCGTTGGCGGAGGCGCTGCAGGATTCTTTACCGCAATTAATATTGTAGAGAAAAATCCGAAACTAAAAATCGCTATTTTAGAAAGAGGAAAAGAAGTCCTTTCTAAAGTCCGCGTTTCGGGCGGTGGAAGATGCAACGTAACACACGCTTGTTTTGAACCTAACGAATTAGTGAAATTTTACCCAAGAGGTGAAAAAGAACTTCGCGGACCGTTTCATCAATTCTGTTCCGGAGATACGATTGAATGGTTTGAA
>NZ_CAMLIX010000022.1 GCF_946479975.1 uncultured Flavobacterium sp. | reverse complement strand
TTTCTAAATACTCCGCAATTTTTTCATCCCATTTCTTTTCTGAAGCCATAACCAATGTTGGCGGCGCCAGGGCAAGAGCGGTAAAAAGTCCTGATTTCTTTATAAAGTCACGGCGGGAATTCGAATCCTCGGGCGTTACTTTATCTTGATTTGTTTTTTTAGAAGCCATTCAGTCTATTTGTTAAATTAGCAAATTCGCTTTTGTCATTCTAACAAATTTAATCAACTTAAATAACAAAAAGTTATGAAATTCAAACATTACTCTTATTTAGAATAATTACAGCTTTGTGTTTTTTAACGTAAAAATGCAAAGTTTTTTGAACCATATAAGTTATGTAAGTTCAATTAAGAGAAAACTTAAAAACCTTATATCACTTATATGGTTATTTTTTTACCTTAACTTTTATCTTCCTCATTTGAGAGATTATTAAATTGTATTTTTACTGAATTAAGTCCACATTATTATGCCAAAGCTAGAAAATATTTATCTTGATAACAATGCTACCACTCCCGTTGATAAACGTGTTTTAGATGCAATGCTTCCCTATTTTTCAGATGTATATGCGAATGCGTCCAGTACGCATTTAGCTGGATTAACAGTAAAAGAAGCTGTTGAAAACGCGGCTTGGCAAACAGCAGATTTGATAAATGCCAATGCTGACGAAATTATTTTTACATCTGGAGCTACTGAAGCAATCAATCTAGCAATAAAAGGTTTGGCATATCAAGATCGAAAACATATTGTTACAATTCAAACCGAACATAAAGCAGTTCTCGAAACTTGCCTTTTTATGGAAAGTATTGGGTTTGAAGTTACGTATTTACCGACTCGTTATGATGGGATTTTAGATCTTCAACTTTTAGAAGAAGTCATAACGGATAATACACTGGTTTTCATCGGAATGTTTTCTAACAACGAAACTGGCGTAATACAAGATATAGTAGCAATTTCTCAGATTCTGAAATCTAAAAATGTGCTTTTTTTATGTGATGCAACACAAGCTGTCGGTAAAATTCCGATTGATGTTAAAGCATTGGGAATTGATCTTTTAGCACTTTCTGCTCATAAATATTACGGTCCGAAAGGGGTTGGCGCTTTGTATGTCTCGGCGAAAGCCAAAATAAAACTGTCTCCACAGATTATTGGAGGCGGACAGCAAAGAAAATTACGAAGCGGCACTCTAAACAGTACTGGAATTATCGGTTTAGGAAAAACATCTGAAATTGCTGTAAATGAATTAGAAAGCAATAAAAATAGAATTTCTCCATTAAGAGACAAACTAGAAAAAGGTTTATTAGCATTTGAAGGTTCTTTTGTTAACGGAAATACAGAAAACCGAATCTATACTACTTCTAATATTTGTTTTCCTGGCGTTAATTCAGAACAGCTGATTTTGGCTTTGGGGACTATTTCGGTTTCAAATGGAGCATCATGTTCGGCTGTAACTTCTGAACCTTCGCATGTTTTAAAAGCAATGGGTTTGTCGGATGAAGAAGCTTTGAGTTCGATCCGTTTTAGCTTGGGAAGATTTACTACTTCTGAGGAGATTGATGTGGCCGTTGAGCGGATTTTGGAATTGGCTAGGCGATTGCGTGTTTGATATTTTTTTTGCACCGCTAAGGCTCTAAGTTTTTTTCTTTTTAATGTTGCGAATTGAAGAGACGCATTTTTTTAATCTCGCGAAGTCGCAGAGACGCTAAGTTTTTTTATTACGAACAGTATAAGACGCTTTTTTTGTCATCCTGACGAAGGAAGGATCACACTAGAAGCTCCTTAAAGTATGGCGCCAATCTTTGTCGAATCCCGCGTGTGATCCTTCCTTCGTCAGGATGACAAACTGGATGTAAAAATCTGCTTAAATCTGAAAAAATCTGCGTGAAACAAAAAACTTAGCTTTATGGAAATCCTAGTGTGATCCTTCCTTCGTCAGGATGACAAACTGGATGTAAAAACCCACACTAAAATTTGGTGTCTTCGAGCCTTTGTGGCAGAAACACTTCTCAAGAAATCAAACGAGAATAATCATCTTCCGTATCAATATCCATATTTCCTCTTTCGAAAATAACAGAAACAACATCCTCAGTATATTTTTTAAGAATCTTTTTTGCTCCTTCCTGCCCTTTCAATTCAAGTAATTCATTGAAGTATTTTTGATGAAATAAAACTGGAGTTCCTAAAGTTTCCGAATAAGCAGAAGCTGCAATTCCCTTTTTTGTTTTTTGAGATTCATTAATAAGATTTTCAAAAATAGAAGTGGTTACAAATGGCTGGTCGCAAACTGCTAAAATACATTGTTCACCATTTGGATTTAAAAATAGTAATTCCTGAATTCCTTTTGCGATTGACGAAGCCATTCCGCTTTCCCAATCGGGATTAAATGAAAATATTATTTCGGGTAAATCAAGCTCTTTTTCGATTAAATTATGGTTTGCGCCTGTTACGACTATTACAAACGAATTTTCAACCTTTAGAGCTTCAGAAATGGTGTTTTTTAACAAGGTTGAATCTTTATATTCCAGCAATTGTTTGGGTCTTCCTAATCTGGAGGAATTTCCTGCTGACAGAATTATTATGCCTGTTTTATTTTGAAATTGCTTCATAATGAATTTCGTTATGAATTTTTCCCGCCTTGTATTTTAATGAATTTCCTGTTCTTTCTGACGCAACAGCTTTGATTTCAGCAACAATCGATAAGGCAATTTCTTCTGATGTTTCTGCACCAATATCTAAACCGACAGGACTGTGAATCTTTTTGAGTTGTTCTTCGCTGGCGGTAATTCCTTCTATCGAAAGATCATCTAACATTCGATTGAATTTTGACTTTGGACCTAAAATTCCGATGTAATGAAAATTCGTTTCTAATAACGCTTTCAAAACCGCTAAATCGTATTTGTAATTGTGCGTCATTAATAGAAAATACGTTTGATCATCAATAACCATATTTTCTAAAAACGCTTCTGCTTTGACCGTTATTATTTGATCTGCTTTAGGAAAACGCTTTTTTGTTGCATGTGTCGCGCGTCCTTCCTGAATAGTAATTTTCCAACCCAAAACGGCTGCCATTTTTACCAACGGCTGTACATCGTTTCCGGCACCGGCAATTATTAAAGAAATTGGCGGTTTTATATATTCGATCAACGCTTCATTATCGCTTTCGGATTGTAGTTTTTTTACAATCGAAGTTTTGGTTTCCAACACTTCTTTCACATCAGAAATTAAATTTAAAACTTCGTTATTATGATGTAAAACTGGACTGTCTTTTTTAAAAAACAAAGTCGTTCCCATTTGAGAGGCGTTTCTTTTCAGCGAAAATACGGTAACAATCACGGCTTCTTTTCTTTCTAACTCTAATTGCTGTAAAAGCTGAATTGGATTATTGGCTGTTTCAGTATCAATATATTCAAACAAAATATGAACGATTCCGTTACAGCCAAGTTGCAAACCAACCTCTGCTCCGTCTTCGTTGCTTGTATTGTAAGTAACCAGTTTATTTTGTTTTTGATTAATGGATAAAAGTGCTTTTCGCAATGCATCGCCTTCCAGACAGCCACCGCTAATAGCGCCAGTAAGAATTCCATCTTCCGTCACCAGCATACGTGCGCCTGCTTGTCGGTACGAGGAACCTTCTACTTTTACGACAGTGGCCAAAGCACAATTTTTGCCGTCAGTTACTGCTGTTTCGTATGCTTTTAATATATCGCTGATTTCTTTCATAATCCATTATCCTATAAACAAAAATAAGGAAATCTTTTAAAGAGAAATAATTCCCATCACAAAAGCAGTCTGAACCGCTTCTGCTGTATTCGTTACTTGCAATTTTTCAATTATATTCTG
The DNA here is from genome assembly GCF_946479975.1 of uncultured Flavobacterium sp. The sequence continues at coordinate 31,926 of NZ_CAMLIX010000022.1, read as the reverse complement.
TCTGTGTCGTCTTACGGTATAAACCGAAATGTGCATTTCGGCTGCAATTTGTTCACTTTTGTTTCCTTTTGCAACGCTGGTTAAAACTTCTATTTCTCTTTTAGAAAGTATATTTTCGGTATTGTTTTTATACTTTTCAGATTCTATTAATTCGCCTGTTTGAATATTAAAAATCTTTCCGTCAATTCCTTTTCTCGGCTGTAAATCGGTTGATGGAAGATACAAACACAAAGCAAGAGAAATGCTTCCGTTTTTAAACGTTTTTAAATAAATTGTACGATGATTTATATACGTGATTTTATCGTTAGAACCTTTCATTCTCAGCCGGCTCAAAGTGCTGTAATTACTATATTCTTCTTTCGGAATTTCTTTTAAAAACTGATAAAAATTGAGTTCTAAAACATGACGCTCAACCAAATCTTCTGGATTGATTTTGGTAAAAATGCATTCTTCAAAAGCAGATTCTATTTCGGAATTTTCATCTGGAAGTCCGAAAATGGAACCAAAACTTCCTGCATAAATATAACTTTTGTCTGATTGATAATCGGATAAAACGGCTACACATTGCTCGATTTTGACATAATTCATAACGAATTGTTTGTACATTTCGATATCATTTGATTCTCCAATCTCAAATTTTTGTTCTAAAAACGTTGTCATTAATTGGTTCTCGATTGAAGGATCTTGCAGCATTTAAAAGTGGAATTGGTTAATTTTACGTATTGCCTTTCTTGAAAAGCAATTCTATTTTTGGAACATTAAAAATATCACTTTCTATCCCAAAAAAATAATTTATGAAAACAATTTTTTACAGCGCTATTACAATTTTGAGTCTTTCTTTATTATCAAGTTGTACTAACAAAAATGAAACTGCAAAAAACACAATTACTGAAGAAACTAAAACCGATTCGGCTATTGTAAACGGCGTTCCTTGCGATATTAAACTTTCGAACATTCATTTTACTAAAGCAGTAAATGGTGCTGATACTTTAATTAAAAAGGAGGCAAATGAAAAAATCGTCTTTAAGGCTGGTGAAAAATCAGATTATTTTTCTGATCCTGACGGAAAATTGTCCAATACAACTGCGCCGATGCTTTTAGCCAAAGTTGACAATACAAAACCTTTTATGTTGGTTTCTAAAGTTACGCCTCAATTTACAGAGAAAGGTTTGTACAATGCTGGGGTTTTATACATTTATGTGAATGATAGTTTTTATCAGAAATTTTGTTTTGAACAAGACGAAAGAGGAAACCAAAGAGTTGTCACAGTCCGCACAATGGGCACTTCTGATGATAATAATCACGATGTTGTAAAAGAACCTACGGTTTACATGAAAATTTCTTCGGATACTAAAACGGTTGCAAGTTATTATTCGTTAGATAAAAAGAACTGGCAGATGGTTCGTTTGTACAAAAACAATTATCCCAAAGAAATCTGGATGGGAATTAGCACGCAATGTCCAGTTGATAAAGGAACGCAGAGTATTTTTGAAGAAATTAATTTGGAGGAAAAAAGCGTTTCAGATTTTCGTTTAGGAATCTAAACTCCTGAAAAATTAGCCTTTAGGTAATGATTTTTTCAAATTAATGTATGATTTATAGGACTAAGTTTTGTATTTTTATCGATAGCAAAATAATTTTAGTTAACTAAAAAATAAACTACATGGGAAAATTTGTAATTACTAAAAGAACCAACGGAGAGTTTCAATTCAATCTAAAAGCTGGAAATGGCCAAACTATTTTAGCTAGTGAAGGTTATGCTACTAAAGGCGGCGCTACAAGCGGCATTGATTCTGTAAAATTGAATTCGCAAAACGATGATCGTTTTGACAGAAAAGAATCGAGTAATGGAAAATATTATTTTAATTTGAAAGCCGGAAATGGTCAAATTATTGGTTCAAGCGAAATGTACGAAAGCAATTCTGCAAGAGAAGGCGGAATTGAGTCTGTAAAGAAAAATGCTTCTGACGCAACTACTGACGATCAGACTTCTTAAACAAACATAATTATAATTATACAAAAAGCTGTTTCTATCAATTTAGAAACAGCTTTTTTGTATTGAAAATTAAAACTAAAAATTACTTATTCAACGCCTCAATTCCAGCATGAGTTGGAACAACTTGTTTGATCGTTCCATCTGTATTAAATTCTAATTTATCGATGCAGACTTCACGGTGAAAACCTCCAGCGTCTCCCATTTTAATTCCTGTTGGATAAGAGAATCTGTGGTACGTAATATACCATTCGTCTTTGTTTGGAATTTGTAAAACCGAATTGTGTCCCGTGGCATAAATTCCTTCTTCTGGTTTACCTTGAATTACGATATTGTCTTTCGGAATTTCAAGCGGTCCTGTTGGTGAATTAGATATTCCATATCTTACTTTATATTTCGGACTTCTGGTATCGTCTTCACTCCAAAAGAAATAATATTTTCCGTTTCTATAGATTACGTAAGTTCCTTCCCGAAATGAATTATTAACCGCAATTGTTTTTTGTGTATTTGCTTTTAAGGAAATCATATCAGGATTTAATTCTGCAACTCCCATATACATATTTCCCCAATACAAATAACTTTTTCCTGTTTTTGGATCTGTAAAAACATCTGGATCAATCTCTTGTCCATCTTTTATACCTTCTGGTCTTTTGGCAACAATTGCTTTTCCGCTGTCTTTAAAAGGTCCTGTTGGATTATCAGAAACTGCAACTCCAATTTTTTGCGCCGCTGTGAAATAATAGAAATATTTGTATTTTCCTTTTATCTTTTTCTCAACAATACAAGGCGCCCAAGCATTTCTATTTCCCCATGGAACGTCTTTTTTAAGATCTAAAATTACGCCTTCATCTTTCCAATCTACTAAATTATCAGAAGAAAACGTTTTAAAATAATAACCCGACCAGCCGTCAAAACCGTCGCTTGTTGGATAGATATAATATTTTTTGGTTTTGTTTGAATACAGAATTTCAGGATCTGCGTAATAACCTTCTAAAACGGGATTATGATTTATTTTTGAAAGCTTTGCAGGCGTTCCCCATTTGTTTGTAATTCTTGTTAATTCTGAACGTGTTATAGGCAAAATAGTTCCGTGACGCGGATTAAAATCCATTGAAATATCTTGATCAATTACGCTGAAATTTTCTAAATCTTTCGTTTTTGTAAATTGATATCTTCCTTTCGTATACACGTCGTACATTAAAATATAGTCGTCAGAATTGTTTAGTTTGAAAACACTCGAGCCTTCTACCCCATCTTTTGTCTGCTGTAGATAATTGTCATTTTCCACCCATTTCCCAGAAGTCAGATCTTTTGTAACCGCCACTTTAATTCCAGGCGTATTGGTTTCTGTTTTATAAAAAAGATGATATTCTCCATTTTTTTCGATGATGTCTCCGTCAATACACGCGTTACCAGACTTTGGAACAAACAATAATTTCGGTTCACCTTCTAAGGCTGTGAAATCTTTATTCGCGTAAGCGTAATAAATTTTATCTGGACCTCCCGCGTGCTGCATGCTAAAATAAATCATGTATTTACCTGCTTTTTCATCATAAATCGTCTGCGGTGCCCAAACTCTTTTTAAGTTTTCGTTTCCAGCAAATGTGGTTTGGATATTGACAACACTGCTTTTCCAATTTAGCAAATCGGTACTTTTTAGCAAAATCATAGCGCGATTGCTGTCCCAGCCTTTTGAAGAAGTCATATCGGTCAAAACCATGTAAAATGTTTTACCGTCTTCGCTACGTAAAATATGCGGATCACGAACGCCACCAGTAGAACTAATGGCTTTACTATCTATAACGGGTTTGTTATTGTTAAGTGCATAATAGTGATATCCGTCTGTACTTACTGCGTAGTTTACGGCCTCTTCTTCTACTTTATTTCCAATGAAATAAACAAATAAATAGGCTGTTAAATCTTTTTCTGCAATAACCGGAGGAACTCCGCTGTCTTTTTGCCCCTGCACTACATTCAAAAAAGAGAGTAGTGCAACAAAGCTTAATTGTAATTTTTTCATTCTTTTCTATATTTTATTTACGGCAACTTCTTACTGTTATTTTGTTTTAATACGCATTACAACAAACGCATACGGTGGCAATTCTTTAGAAAAAGCATCTTTTGCAGACAATTGCTGCGTAACTGGTCTTGCCGTTGTAAGCTCTGGATTTCCTGACAAAACGGTGTAAGTTACATTTTTTGCTGTTGCGTAATTATCGAAACTTATTTCAGGAGCAACTGCAACAGGCAATGCATTTACCAACTTAATAATTAAATCGCCCGAAGCATCATCTGACACAATCGAAACTGCAATACGTTTTCTAACCTCATCATTAGTATCAGAAAGTTTTAACGTGCTTTCTACATAATGATTTCCAGGGTTTTGACCGTACAATTTCTGAACATAATAATTCACAGTCGGTTTGACTTCATCTCCTGTAAAATAAATCAAATCTGGATTCCATTGCGTATGTTTTTCTCTTGCCAATAAAGGCGCGTAAGAAGCCATGGCGACAACATCTCCGTTGCGCTCAACTCCCGTAAGATACAGCGCTTCTGCCAATGCATTATAAAATTTATTTCCCCAAGAAGCATATTCTCCTAAATATACTTTTGACTTTCTACGATCATAACTGTCATAAAAATTTTGATTATTGATAAACCATCCCGGCGATTGGTAATAATGTTCGTCCACGATTGGTAATTTCAAATCGTCTGCAATTTTCCATCCCTCGTTATAATCTGTTCCTTCAAAAAATGGTCCGACGGTTCCAATTACAATAATTTCAGGATATTTCTGCTGCACTGCTTTTACGATCATTTTGTAACGTTCTTCAAAAACATCGCTGATTAAATCTTCATTTCCAATTCCGACATATTTTAGATTGAAAGGTTTTGGATGTCCAGCTTCTGCACGTTTTTTACCCCAAACGGTATTCACGCTTCCATTGGCATATTCAATTAAATCTAAAACATCCTGCACATATTCGTCCATATCTTCCATCGGAATTCCGAATTGCTGTCCGGAACCGCCATCAGATGAATTTTGACAGGGAACTCCCGCTGCTAAAACAGGAACAGCTTCGGCACCTAAATCTTCACAAAACTGAAAATATTCAAAATAACCCAATCCCATCGATTGATGATAATTCCAAATATTTCGCATCTGAATTCGGCTTTCAAGCGGACCAATCGTGTTTTTCCATTTATAAATATTATGCAGTCCGTCTCCGTGCGCCACGCATCCGCCAGGAAAACGCACAAATTTAGGATGCATTTTTGCAATCGCTTCTGCAAGATCTAAGCGTAATCCGTTTTTGCGGTTTTTAAATGTTTTCTGCGGAAAAAGCGAAACCATATCAACGGCAGTTTCTCCGTCTGTACTAATTTCTAAATGAGCATCTTTTACCTTTTTTGACGCTTTTAAAACTAAATTGAATTTTTTCCATGAAGCTGCAGGCGAGAATTTCGCTTCCGCTAAAGTTTCTCCGCTTGCCGATTTCAAGCGTACAACTGCTTTTGTTCCTTTTGCAAAAACACTAAAATCGTATTTTTCATTAGCTTTTAAGGCAATTCCATCAAAACCAGAATTGCTCATACTTCCTTTAGAAATGATCGCATAATTTGGATTATTAACGTGAATTGGATTTTCTTTTGCAATTTTAAAATCACCGCTCCACGCCATTGAGGCATTCCATTTTTCATCGCTTCCTTTTTTATCATGAAGCGAATATTCGAAATCACGGTTCTGAATCAGTTCTCCATACAAACCTCCATCGGCAGCATAATTGATATCTTCAAAGAAAACTCCCGTAAGCATATTACTGATTTTCTTAGCCTTTTGAGCATGAATAACAATTTCTGCTTTTACGGGTTTTAAACCCGCAAATAGCAAGCTGTCGCTTTTTGGAGAAGTATTGTCTCTTTTGTCTCTAAACTTTACAGACTCCATTTTTCTGGTCATATTTTCAACCAAACTCCAGTCGACTTTAAAAAGAGTTCCCTGCAAAACTTCACCATTTAAAGTAATTTCTTTTGTTAGTTTTAAAGAAGAATTATTGGCATCAATTTCTGACGGACTATAACTTTTAAAATCTTTGGTAGTTGTAAAATATTTTTTTCCGCTTTCGCTAAAGTGAATCAGATACTGACCATTCTTTTCATCAACTTGAATATTCGAAATAACCGATTTATCCTGATTTTTTCCAACAAAATTCTTCATTCCCTGAATGTAATTTTGCCTTCCCCAATTGACTAAATCTTTACTTTCTGAATGTGCAAAAATATTGTCTTTTACACTCCAAAAACAATGAAAAACACCAGCCTTATCCTGAACCAAGAAAGGTTCTGACATGCTTTTTCCCGTTGGTCCCCAGCTTCCAAAATCTGATTTTAAAAAACTGAATTCAGGTCCAATCGCAAACCAGTTTTGCTGATCTGTACTCCATGCAAAATGAAGTCCATTTTTTCCATTATTTTTTAAAGTCGAATAGGCAAATAAATATACTTTATCTGGGTTTTCTGACTTTGGTTTTACACCAAATCCGTAGACTATAAAAACAAATATAAAAAATGAAATCAGTTGTAATGGTCTATTTTTGAAAACCATTTTCATTATTTTTTAGCTTTTAATTGATATAAAACAGAACTGTGAGGTTTTAAATCTGCTCCAATTTCTTTTGAAGATAATTTTGATTTTTCGCCTGTCCACATATTTAAAACTTCAACCAAACCTGAAATTCCAAGATCTGAAAGATTCACAGCAACTTTCTGTGTCTCTTTATCTGAAATATTAAACAAAGCCAGATAAACGCTTCCATCTTTTGCATTTTTTGAAGTGACAGCAATTTTTCCATCTTTTTGAAAAAGTTGTTTAACGGCTGTACTTTCGTTATGCATTTTTACTACTTCTTTATTTGTTAATAATGATAAAGTAAAAGCATCGTTACTTGGCAGATCACCGCCAAAAAACAAAGGCGATTTGAAAATATTAAAAAATGTAATCAAAGTATATTGTTCGTCTTTTGTCAAGCGCGTCATACGATCTTCGCCTCTTTCTCCTCTAATCGAAATGCGTCCTAACGGAATCATATCGCAATCTGGCCATGTTCCCGGTGCAATATGCGGATACCATTTTTGCGCCACATCCATTAAATGGGTAATATGAGGCCAAGTATCCCAAACATCGTCGACCATACGCCACATATTTGCGTGAGATTTTACGTGAGAAGCAGCTTCTATCGGAGTTTCTCCGGGCGATGTGCTCAGTACAATTTTGCGGCCGCATTTGTCAATCGCATTTCTAATTAAGTTGATTTCGCCTTCGTGATACGGTCTTGATAAATCATCAATTTTAATGAAATCTACGCCCCATTGTGCATACAATTCGAAAATTGAATTATAATATTCCTGTGCTCCAGGTTTGTCTGCCACAACGGTGTAGTTGTCTCTTAACCATTCGCATTGTAATGCTGTAGAATAAATTTGATCTGCTGTGATGCCGTTTGTTCCTTTAATTGGCAGTTTGTCTTCAACCGCTTTTTTAGGAATACCACGCATAATATGGATTCCGAATTTTAATCCTTTTTTATGAATATAATCTGCTAAAGGTTTAAAACCTTGTCCGTCTTTTGCTGAAGGAAAACGGTTAACCGCCGGCAGATATCTTCCGTATTGGTCGATTACGTAACGCGGATCGGTTTGGTTGTAACCTCCTGCTTTATCATTTTCTACAAACCATCGAATGTCGACTACGATATATTCCCAGCCAAATTTCTTCAGTTCTTTTGCCATATAATCGGCATTGGCTTTTACTTCGTGTTCTTCAACTGTTGGCCCGTAACAATCCCAGCTGTTCCAACCCATTGGCGGAGTTTGCGCCCATTGTTTGAATTCTTCTTTTTGAAATGTTTTGGTTTGTGCATTAGATGCGGCTGATAGGAAAAAAGTTCCTACCGCCATCGTAAGTAAGTTTTTAATTTTCATTGTTTTGTGGTTATGTGTATTTTTTACACTTTAAATATAATGAAATTTTATTACTAAAGACAAAAATTAGAGCTGATGGGTTTTAAAAGCTGTCAGATTTTTGTCAATTTGATTATTCACGTTGATAAATTCAGATGTCCCGATGGGACATTATATTGGTGATCCATTTTTGATTTTACCGACCAAATGTTCCTACCGACGAGATGTTCCTACGGAACATTGTAATGCTGATTTATTTTGCAATTCTACCGACAAAACGTTCCTACGGAACATTATATTGGTGATCCATTTTCATGATTCTACCGACCAGATGTTCCTCCGGAACATTACATTGTTGATTCGTTTGGGGTTCTACCGACGATATGTCCTTCTGGGACATTAAATAATTCGTTTTGTTATTCTGTCAATGAGATGTTCCTCCGGAACATTACATCGTAAAATAAATTAGTATTGCAATGTTGGGTAAGAAATCTTATCGATGGAATTCAAAATAAATCAGCATTACAATGTTCAATTAGGAAATCTAGTCGGCAAAATCCAAAATAAATTAGGATTACAATGTTCCGTAGGAACATCTCGTCGGTAGAATACCAAAATGAGTCACCAATATAATGTTCCGTAGGAACATCTGGCTGGTAGAATCCAAATACGAAAACAAGATATCCCTACGAAACATTGCAATCATTATTTACTTTTATTTTGAATACAAAATTTTCTGATGGAAAAAATGCACCAATTACAGCAATAATGTACTAAAGAAAAGCCCCTTGCGGGGCATCTTTTATTTTACGTTAATTGTAACCTCAACTGGTTTTAACCATTGACTGGTAAATTTTACTTTTATTGGTGATGTCGAATCTCCATTTGCTTGAATATATGCTGCAATATGTCCGTGGAAAACACGCTGCACATTATCTGTATAATCAGTCATATCGCTATTGTTTCCTGCTTCTAAACCTAATAAAGTTCCAGGACCAACAATGGTACATGTTACTTCATTGTCTGAAAGCATTACTGGAAGTCCGTTTTGGTCTTTTACCTGAACCATGATTTTAGCAACTCCTTTGTCTTTGCTGATTGTTATATCATTTTCAGCAATTGTTAACTCAACTGGCTGTTGTGTTGAACTGATTGCATAACGACTAACTTCTTTATCGTTTTTGTCTGAACCAATTACCTCTAATTTTCCTGAAGCAAACGGAATATCCCAATAGATAATTCCAGTTTTTTCATCGTATAATTTGGTTTCTCCAACTACTTTTCCATTTAATTCTAAACGTGCTTTTGCAGCATTAGTGTAACAAACCACACGTATTTTTTGTCCGTTTTCATAATTCCAAATCGCCCAAGCATCTTTTGAAATATCTTTTTCGTTTGTTAACGGATATGTTCCTAAATAAGCCATTGGTTTATCTGACCATAATGACTGACGGAAATACCCTCTTGGTTTGATAACACCAGCAAAATCAACTAACCCAGAGTAAAATCCTCTTGAAGGCCATCTTCCTGATTCTCCTAAATAATCGATTCCTGTCCAAAGAAACTGACCGAAAATAAATTTGTTGTTTTTTACGGCTAACCAAGGTTCCATGTCATGCACGTTTTCACTTCCGTAAATAACTCTTTTTGGATATTTCTCGTGATCAGATTTGTATTTACTTTCTGTGTAATTGTAACCTGTAATATCTAAAGCTCCTGGATATTCGGTTTCATTTGACATCGCCACTCCAGCCAAGCCAGCTGTTGTCGGGCGTGATTTATCGTATCTTTTTACTGCTGCAACCAAACGTTTTGCTATTGCTCCCAAACGCATAGCATCTGGCGCATCTTTTTTGTAACCACCGTATGCTGCTTGTCCGAAACCGTCTTTTCCTTTATCTAAAACTGGGTGAGAATACGGATCGTTTGGATAATCTACTTCGTTACCAATACTCCATCCGAAAACAGAAAGGTGGTTTCTATCACGGCGTACAAAATCTTCTAAATCTTTTTCTGCCCAATCAGCAAAAATATCAAATGAACCTTGGAATCCTGGTGTTCCATAATTCCATCCTTCTAACCATTTACGTTTTGGGAATTCCCATTCGTCATACGCTTCATTTAAAACCAATAAACCTAACTCATCACAAAGTTCGTAGAAATCTGGAGCCTGCGGGTTATGACTGGTACGAATGGCATTTACACCAATTTCCTTCAATGTCTGCAATCTTGTTTTCCAAACTTCTCTTGGCACTGCAGATCCTAAAACTCCAGCATCGTGGTGTAAACAAACACCTTTCATTTTCATCCATTTTCCGTTAAGGGCAAAACCATTATTCGGATCGAATGTAAAACTTCTAAAACCAGTTTGAGTTACCGTTTTATCGATTTCTTTTCCGTCTTGTAAAACCGTAGTTTTCAATTCGTATAAATTCGGATTATCTAAATCCCATAATTTAGGATTTTTAACGTTGATTTTAGTCGAGATTTTTCCGTTTTGATTGGCTGCAACATCTACTTTAGAAGAAGTTTTTGCAACCGATTTTCCATCTCTTGAAAAAAGTTCATTTACAACAGTAACACTCGCTTTTACATTTGATTTATTTTCAACATCAACCTCAACATTCAATGTTCCGTTTCCTTTGTTTATTTCTGGATAAGCGTAAACTCCCCATTGTGCAATATGAACCGGATTTGCATACACCAACCAGACATTTCTATAAATTCCTGAACCGGAATACCATCTTGAATCGGCACTCTGGCTGTGATCTACACGAACTGAAATTGTATTTTCTCCTCCAAATTTCACAAACTCAGTCGCATCATAAGCAAATGAAATATAGCCGTTTGGACGTTTTCCTAAAGAATGTCCGTTGATGAAAACTTCACTTCTATTGTACACTCCTTCAAAATACAAGTACACTTTTTCTCCCGATTTATTCTGCGGAATACTAATCGATTTTCTGTACCAGGCAATTCCACCAGGCAGATAACCTGTAGCACTTGCTAAGGTTGGACTCAACTGACCTTTTACACTCCAATCGTGCGGTACATTTATCTGCTGCCATTTGCTGTCGTCAAAAGCGGGATTTTTGGCTTCTGGAGTTTCCTGCAGATTGAATTTCCAGTTGTCGTTGATTTTTTTAGAATCTCCAAACGATATCTGACTGCTTGCAGATAAACACGAAAAGAGTAATACGGGAATTAAAGTTTTCTTAGTTAACATGTTTTTTAAAGGTGCTAAGATGCTATGGTTCTGAGAAACTAAGCTTCTTTTTGGTTTATTAATAATTTACGTTTTTTATTGTATAACTTAATTTTTTAGTCACAGTCACAGTTTTCAGTTTTCAGTTTTCAGTCTTAACTACCCCACAGCACTGTGACTGAGACTGGATACTGTGACTGAACACTAAATACTGAACACTGCATACTAAAGCAACTCCCCCACAAACGTCACTACAGACCTTGCAGGAATATCTAGTTTTCCATTTTTTTGAACTTCGGCTCTTTTTAAATTTGATGTATCAGAAGTTACGTAAGGTGTGAACTCGTTGTTTTTTAAAGTTCCTTTTGATAAATCAAATTTGTATTGTTGTGCCGATTTTCCGCAGTTTACTGCAACTACGATTAGTTTTTTATTTTGAATGTCTTTGTACGCGGTAAGCATTACATCATTTGCTTTGTCCAATTCGTTTTGATTTGGAACATCAACTCTAACCATTCCCGGACGTACAAAAAGCGAATAATTCCCTAAAGCCCAAAGCAGTTTTGAATCATGAAATTCTCCGTCATTTTTCACATAATCTGGAGCAGTTCCCCCGTTGCTTTTTCCGTCATCTAAGTAAATCAAACCATCTTTATAATCTACTCGCGTGATAGATGTCCACCATTGCCATGAAGCTGCGTTTGCAACCGCAATATCATTGTGAATTAAACGTGCTACGAAAAGTGCCGTCTGCATTCCTAAATCTCTTCCTCCGCCTGATCCACCTGGAATTTCATTTTCTCCCGGATTTTCTAAAATGCAATATTCCGACTGCCAGTATTTTAATCCTGGTTTTTGTTTGACTTCTGCAGCAATTAATTTTCGGCTTAAAACCTGTTTTTCAACCGGCCAAGTCGTAAAGTAACTATGACCGAGAATCACATTCTTTACATTCGAAAATTTAGTTACATTGGTTTTGGTTTTTCCAAAGAAATAATCGATTTGGTTGTCACGGTTTTCGGCATTTACATTTTCGTATAAATAATCGATTTGTGCGGCTTCTGCAATTACAATTTCGGTGCTCATTTTTTGCGCTTTCAGTTTTTCCGAAAGTGCTTTGGTTACTTCATATATTTCTTGATTCGTTGCCGGTGTTCCTTCCTGACTGTTGGTATCTCCGCTTTTCGGCATCCATTCCCACTGTGGTTCATTTAACGGACTAACATAATCGAATTTAATTCCTTCTTTTTTCTCTAATCCTTGAATACTTTGAACTAAAAAATCGGCAAATTTTGGAATTGCACCATCTTTTAGATTCAGTTTATTCTTTTGAGAAGCAAAAGATAATCCGTTGTTAGTCATGTAAACCGGAGGACTGTTCGTGAAAATAAGAAACTTTTCGACACCATGCTTTTTAGCGGCCTGCAAAAACCATCTTTGTCCTTCTTGTTTTGAGAAATCGTAAGTCCCATCAGCATTCAAAAAACATTCGCTTCTTCTCCATTCATCAGAAACTTTACTTTTTTCGCCTTGTTCTGTACTTCCTGCGCCAAGGTTAAATCTCCAGATCGAAAGTCCGATTCCTTTTGGATTTCCTTGTGCATCAATTTCTTTGCTAAACAATAAATCTGCAATCGCATTTTTTTTCTGTTCCGGCCAATTTTTACCCACAAACTGAGCTCTCCAGGCATCAGAGCCTCCAAAACCGTCCATGGTTTGTACCACATTATCTGTGTTTATAGTAACTGTTCGCTGTGCAAATGACAGCGAACTTGCTACCAATAAAAGCGAGAGATATAATTTTCTCATTTATAATTTTATTTTTCTAACCGCAAAGACGCTAAGTTTGCGAGGTTCGCTAAGTTTATTTTAAGCTTTGCGAACTTTTCGCTCTTCTTTGTGTCTTTGCGGTAAATTTAATTTACTTGTAATTACCTACATAAGTCACTACAGACTTCGCTGGAATTTCAAAACCAGAAACATCAATCGCTGTTCCTTTTTTCAAACTTAAAGTTTCAGAAGTTGTATAAGGTGTCAATTTATTATCTGTTACTGTTCCGCCTGCAAGATTTAGTTTGTACGCTTTCGCTGATTTGCTGATGTTAACCGCAACCACAACCAGCTTTTTATTTGCTACATCTTTGTAAGCTGTTATCATTACATCATTTAAAGAGGCCGTATTATCAACGCTTGTAATCATCACTCTTACCATTCCTGGTTTTACGAAGAAAGAAAAGTTTCCTAAAGCCCAAAGCGTTTTAGAATCTCTGATGTAACCGTCATTTTTACAATAATCTGCATTTCCTGCACCGTTGCTTGCGCCATCATCAACATGAATTAAACCGTCTTTGTAATCTCCACGGCTAATTGCGGTCCACCACTGCCAAGATGTTACGCCTCCAACAGCAATATCTGTGCTGATGATACGCGCTGTCCAAAGTGCCAGCGACATTCCTAAATCTCTTCCTGCTCCTGCTCCACCTGGAAGTTCAGCAGTTCCCGGGCTTTCTAAAACACAATATTCAGACGACCAAAGACTCACTCCACCAACTGACTGAATTCTAGCTGCTGCTGCTTGTCTTGACGAAATCATTTCGCTCAACGGCCACGCCTGCCAGTAACTGTGTCCAGAAATTGTCTTTTTCACATTACTTAATGCGCCAATATTTTTAGCAGAATTAGCTGCAAAGAAATAATCGATCTGGTTGGATCTGCTTTCTTTTCCTGAAACGGTTTTGTATAAAGGTTCGTAAGCTCCTGCTTCTCCTACTACAATTTTAGCAGCCAATCCTTTTGCCTGTAATTTTGGCGAAAGAATATTTACGAAGCTGTAAATATTAGCATTAGTTGCTGGAGAACCTTCTTGTCCTGAACCGTCCCATTCGTATTGTGGTTCGTTAAACGGACTCACATAATCAATTGTTAATCCATGTTCTGTTTTTAATTTGTCTAAAGATGTTGTCCAGAAATCGGCTAAATCTGGCATTTTTCCATCTTTCAAATTATAAAATTCTTTGATAGAAGCGTGCGCTTTTCCGTTTTGAGTCAAATAAACCGGAGCACTGTTTGCAAAAGCCAAAAGTTTATCTACGCCGCGTTCTCTTGCTGCTTTCATAAACCAAACCTGACCCGCTTGTTTACTCATATTATAAGAAACTCCATTTGTAGTAAAACATTCAGATCTTCTCCATTCATCTGTAATATCGCTCGCTTCACCTTGTTCTGCACTTCCAGTTCCAAGATTAAAACGCCATAACGACAATCCAATTCCTTTTGGATTTCCGTCAGCATCTAAACCTTGGCTGAAAAGCAAATCGGCTATTTTATTTCTTTTCTCAGTCGGCCAGTTTTTTCCAATAAAATTACACTGCCAAGCATCCGAAGCTCCAAAACTTTCCATGGTTTGAAGATTCATATCCAAACTAATATTCAATTCTGCTACAGCATTTTCTGAACCTGAGTTTTCAGATTTCTCAGATTCGCAGCCTACAAAAAGAGTACTTGCGAAAAGTAAGCCTGCACACAGCAGACTTACTTTATTTTGATTCTTGAACTTCATATTAGTATCCAGGATTTTGCTTAATAACATTACCACTCAAATCGATTTCTAATTGCGGAATTGGCCACAACAAGTGTTTTGCAGGGTTAAAATTGATTCCTTTATCCTGAGGTTCTCTCAAGTTAGTAGTTTCGTACGGATCTGTAGAATTCAAGTTGTATTGAACAAAAGTTCCGTTTGGTCCCATTAATGATTCGATAACTGGTTTTCCTGTTGTTGGATCTTTTTCACGACGAATATCAAATAAACGTAAACCTTCAAAAGCTAATTCTAAACGACGTTCTTTATAGATTTGTTTCAATAAAGTTGGTCCAGAAATTCCTGTTTTTGGATCTAATTTTACACGTGCTCTAACAATATTAATATCTGCTAATGCGTCTGCACCCGTATGATAATTAGCTTCGGCTCTTGTTAAGTACATTTCTGCCAAACGAATCAACGGAATGTTTAAGGGTAAATGACCGTCTTTTTTATCTAAAGAACGACGTGTTGCAATCGGAATGTAATATTTACGGCAGATACGTCCTGATTTATTATCGTTTAAACTGAATTTATGTGTTGGATTTAAAACCTCATCTCCATACGCTGCTTCTCCCCATTTTGTAATCGTACTTCTGCGACGAATTACATCATTTTCAGAAAGATAAGCATTTTCTAAATCACTAGTTGGCATACACCATCCCCAGCCGTCCAAAACATCGGCAGCATCATTACTTGGAAAATTCTTTTTGTCTTCTCCTCTTGCTCCAGATAAAGTTGGCAAAGCAGCACCTAAATCTCTGTTTTGAACAGAAGAAGTTTGCGCTTCTAAAATAGATTCTACACCATTATGATTGTTTACATTCCAAATGTTCAAGAAATCTGTCTCCAATTGAAATGGTCCTTCTGTAATAACTTTATTTGAATACGTTTTTGCCTCCGCCCATTTTTCTTGGAACAATGAAACACGCGCCAATAAAGCATACGCTGCCCACTTGGTAATTCTACCATCTTTATTTACAGGAGCGCTTTCTAATTTTGCAGCGGCATCTTTAAGATCGATTTCGATTTGTGCATAAACCTCTGCTGCAGAACTTCTCTGTAATGTCAAATCACTAGTTCCTAAAGATTTTGTGTATACAGGAACACCTCCAAAAAGATTTACTAATTCGTAGTAGCAATAGGCACGCACGAATAAAGATTCTCCCATATATTGGTTTTTCTGAGCTTCTGTAATTGGCGATAAAGCCATTTTCTCCAAGCCAATATTAGCCGATTGAATCGTGTAAAAATGCGCCGTATAAATACCGTTCATATCTCCCATATTATCAGGAGTTATTAAATATTGTGATGATGGTCTGTGGGCACTATTGTCCTGTCCTGTGTTTCCCATCCAGGCATCATCTGTTGCCATTTCATTGGTTACTCTTGGCGCTGTCAAAACCCACCATTCTTTTGCCAATAGCAAACGCTGCGTTAATTCATTGGCGTAGTTTTCACATTCTTGTGCAGTCTTAAAGTAATTTTCTAATGTCTGCGTTCCTCTTTGTTCTTTTTCTATAAAATCGCTGCAAGAAGCTGAAAATAGAGAAAAAGCTATAATTGATACTATTATTTTTTTCATGATCTTTTTAATTAAAATGCAACATTAAGTCCCATCAAGATTGTTGGCTGAACTGGATAATTCCATCCTCCAAAACCTGAACCTTTAACCCTGTCTCCTGAATTTGGATCTCCTGCACCTACCTCTGGATCAACTCCTGTGTAGTTTGTCCATGTCCATAAATTCTGTCCTGATAATGAAATTCTTAATTTATCTAAACCGAATTTATTATAGAAAGAATATCCAATCTGTAAGTTTTTCATACGAACAAAAGAACCATCTTCAACATATAAAGAAGAGAATTTGGTAAAGTTTTCGTTGTTATCATCTTTAGATAAACGAGGAATGTAATTTGAAGTTCCTTCACCATGCCAAGCCATATTCTCTAATCCGTTTACTTTGTTGGTCAAACTCGCACCATTATATAGATCTGAAATATTAGTATTAACGATATCATTTCCAATACTAGAGTAGAAGTTTGCTACTAAATCAAAGTTTTTGTAGGCAAAATTCAAATTCAAACCAACGTTGTAATCTGCCCAAGGAGATCCAATTTTTGTTCTGTCTTTATCGTCTAATTTTCCGTCGCCGTTTACATCTTTAAAACGAACATCTCCAACTTGTGCATAAGGCTGTAATTTGGTTCCGTTGTTGTCTGTATGCGAATTTATTTCTGTTTGATTTTGGAATAATCCGTCAGCAACATATCCGTAGAAGAAACCTGGTGCATCACCTTTTACTGTTAATGTTCTGTTGTTAGATCCATATAATCTTTCCCCATCAGCAGAAAGATTTAACATTTCAACATTTACTGTTGTAAACGTTACATCAACACCGTATGTAAAATCTCCTTTTTTATTTTTATAAGAAAGTAATAAATCGATACCGCTAGACTGCATTGATCCAATGTTTGTCCACATTCTAGAATTATCAGGAAATCCGCTGTACGTTGCAAATTGCTTTAAGAACAACATATCGTGTGTTTGTTTTCTGTAATATTCCAAAGACCCCGATATTTTATTTTTCAAAAATCCGAAATCAAGACCAAAACTCATATCTTCTACAGTTTCCCACTTAATGTCTTTATTTGCAATTGAAGAAGGAAAAGCTGTATCGACAACTTCACCACCAATTACATAATATCCTTGTCCTATATTAGACTGATAAACTGCATCTGGTAAACCTTGATTTCCTACTTTACCCCATCCTGCTCTTAATCTCAGGTCACTTACAACATCTTTAGCAGATTCCATAAAACCTTCGTTTAAAATTCTCCAAGAAACAGAAGCCGAAGGGAAATTTGCCCATTTATTATTGGTCATAAATTTTGAAGAACCATCTCGTCTAAATGTTCCTGTGAAATAATATTTTCCATCATAATTATAAGAAAAACGAGAGATATAAGACATCAATGAATTTGACCAGCTGTTCCCTTTACTATCTTTATTTTTAGTAGCGGCGTTTAACTCTCTCATCACATCTGAGTTATTTGGCACACCTTCACCATAACCCCAAAGATCATTTCCATTGTACTCTTCCATCGTATTACCTACCATTAAAGAGGCATTGTGTTTTTCTGCAAATTTTCTAGAATAAGTAATGGTATTCTGCCAAGTCCAATCAACATTTGTAGTGTTCCATTTTTCAATTTTATTGATTTCTTGTTTTTCGTGCGCTGCATCGATTACAAAATCTGGAACAAACGCATTTCTCACTTTATCTCCAACCTCAACAGACGCCTGCGTACGAATAACTAAACCTTTAATTGGTTCGTATTGTAAATATCCGTTTGTGTTTAAGTTGTACTGATCTGTGTAATCGTCATATCTTTTTACTCCTGCTACTGGATTCCAAACA
The DNA here is from genome assembly GCF_946479975.1 of uncultured Flavobacterium sp. Next base: position 13,766 of record NZ_CAMLIX010000022.1, on the reverse strand, counting down.
TAGGAAGGAGATCTTGCATAAATGCTGTATTCATTTTCTGTTCCGTTCAGCTGATCGGCTGGTTTGTAAATTGGCGTAATTGGATCAATTTTATCAAAATCTGCCCAGTTTCCTGGTGCACCATACGTTTCGTAACGTGGATTTAAAGTAACTCCTGCAGAGAATTTATCAGAAAATTTGAAATCATTGGCAATTCTCATTGTAAGTCTTTCCCAACCTCCAACTCCATACATAGAATCAGAGTCGTAGTAGTTCAAACTAATTGAATATGTATGTTTTTCTGAACCTCCAGAAATACCTAGAGAAGCATTTGTAACTGGAGTTCCTTTTCTAATTCCAGCATTCCACCAATCGGTTGTTTTTCCTCTGTATTGAGATGGATTTGGAAGATAATCTGAATAACCAGAATTGTTATACGCTTTATTCATAATCGATGCATATCCTTCGGCATCTGCCATATGATAAGGATTATTCATAATCTGCATACCAGAGCTTAAATCAAAACTGAATCTTGTTTTACCTACTTTTCCTTTTTTAGTCGTAATCAAAATAACTCCATTTGATGCACGAGAACCGTAAATCGCACTTGCAGAAGCATCTTTTAAAACCTCCATAGATTCGATTTCATTGTTACTTAAGAAGTTAATACTTGTTCCCATCGGAATTCCATCCACCACATAAAGCGGATCTGTACTTAAATTCAAAGTAGAAATACCACGAATTAAAACTCTTGGCTGTGCACCTGGCCCGCCTTGTCCTGTAACCTGAACTCCGGCAACTTTTCCCTGGAGAGATTCTGTTACGTTACCTACTGTCATGGTTTGTAATTCTTTTCCTTTTACAGAAGAAATCGAACTTGTTACATCACTCTTTTTTACAGCAGCATAACCAACAACAACTATCTCATCTAGTGCCTGACTAGATTCTTCTAGTATTACATTGATTTCTGTTCGATCTCCTATTGCTTCTGTTTTGGTTGTAAAACCAACAAAAGTAAATTCGATCTGAGCATTTTTGTTTGGAACATTCAGTACATAATTCCCATCAAAATCAGTTGCTGCCGATGATGAAGTTCCTTTTACCATTACGTTTACTCCTGGAATCGGCACATTTGCTTTATCCTTTACAGTACCTTTTATTTTTATTTGTCCAAATGACACAGCAGTACACATAAGGGCAATAAAAAATCCTATATATTTAAATTTCATATTAAGCTGTTTTATTTATTAATGTTACAACAAGGGTTATAACCAACTATTTTTTTGTTATAAATACTCTTTCTAATTCTGTATCTAAAACTACTTTGTACACTCCCGGCGCTGCTGGATATTTAGCATTCCCATTTTCACCCGGCGACATAGTTGCAATACCGTTTTTGATTAATCTCCAAGATGGATCCCACCATTGACCTGTAAAAGTCGCTTCTAATGTTCCTGTCAACGTATATTCTCCAACCAATTGATACGGATTAGCAGCGTTGTTAGCAAGGTGTAAACCTTTTTGAGTCCAAGCATCCCAAGTATCCCAAGTTGCTCCTTGAATACCGCTGCCACAAACACTTACAAATGGTTTTCTTTGTGCAGCATCATCATGCCATAAACCGTTTGCTACATCTGCCCAAACTTTAGTTTTTGGTGTATATTTTTCTGCCGTATATTTTAAAGTATTCGGGTTTACTTTAATTTTATAATATCCTTTTGTTGGTAAAATAATTGCCGTTGAAGTTACATCGTCAATCAATTCTCCTGCTGCATTTAAACCAAAACAGTGAGGACCAAAATCTGATTCCTGACCTAAGAAATAAACTTCTTTATTGTCTTTGTCTGCATAATATTTGAATTCAAAATCTTGTCCGCTTTTTTCATGGAAATACATTGGAACACCTACTGCATCTGTAGTCAAGTTTGTTCCTTTTGGCTGATCACATAAATAAATTGCCGGATACTCGTTTGTTGCTACAATATTTACATTTAATGATCCTGTGTTTGGAATCTTAAATTTATCTTTAGCTGTAATTGTTAAAACATAATTGGCAGCAGTAACTGGCAGTTTATATGTTTTATTGAAAGTGTAAGATTGCGGAGAACCGTCTAATTTTACCGTTTCGTCGATACCAAGATCATCACATTTAATTTGAATATAATCGATTCCTGAATCGTCGTTTACAACAAAATTTAAAGGCATGTCGTTGCTTGTAGACAACAAGATAACAGCACCTTCTTTTGGTGTAATCATAGAGATGCTCGGCGCAGCAAATTCTCCGTCTAAACGAAGGTTAATTTCCTCGTTGACTACATTTCCTGAAACGTCTGTAATAACTAATTTTATTTTGAAGGCTTCTGAAGTTCCTCTGTTTGCTGGGACTTCAAAAAAGTAACTCAAATCGTAAGTTTCTAAAAGCGGATTTGTTCCAAAAGTAATTACTTTATCTAATGACAATTCTGGAATCTCAATCTCTACACTTTTTAATCCTAAATCATCTGCGAGAGCTGCTTTGATTTCAAATTTTCTACTTGGCGCTCCGTAAATCTCTTTTGTAGCAACGGTCACCGTCGGGTTATCAGAACTAGGAAATCCTGATTCATTATTCTGGCATCCGGTTAGCAGGATTCCAAAAAGAGCAAGAAAAAATAAAAATACATTTTTTTTCATTTCTTTAATTTTAAGGTTTAGTTAGTTAGTTTTCTTTCAAAACGAAAGTTTGTTTTACTAGTAGGTTATTCGAGGTTTTGTTTGTGTTTCTTTTCCTGAGGCAGAAAAATAATCTAAAGTAATTATGTGGCTACTTTCATAGTAAATTGAGTTGGTTAATTGTTTGCTATTTTTTTTCTTTTTTTCTTCTCTAATTGAATAAGTGTTTTTTAAATAACCCGCAGTTTTATTTCTAAAACTGCGGGTTCAAAAAGTAATGTAACCAACCATTACTTTTAGAAATTTAAAGAGTGCTCAGCTCTTTAAACCGATAAAAAACTTTATCATGAAACTAACACTTATTATTAACAGCTAATCCCAAACTAATTGATTGCTATAAGTGCAAAGAAATGTTTATTTCACACTTCCAATGAGGGGTAAATTCGAAAAAAAAGGAGGTCAAAATTGTAATTAACTATTATTTGTAAATAAATTTTATGGAGTATTAAAAAATACAGTGCTATTTTTGATGATTCTGCAATTGTTACAAAAATTACAATTTTTCAACTAAAACGTTTACGTTGATTAAAAGATTTTAACTGTTCTCTCAAAAAAGACGAAGATTATGCAGCGACAAAACACTATCCTAACAATTATTTAATGACGTTTAAATCTGAATTGAAAGAATTTTTATATTTTTTGATGTATTCCGAAGGGGTCATTCCAAAAAGTTTTACAAACTGCTGTCTGAAATATTTTGGATCTTCAAAACCAACTTCAGCACTTGCTTGAGCAATATTCATTTCTTCGGTCAGCATCAACATGGCGGCTCTTCGAATTCGTAAAGAACGAATAAAAGCATTTAAAGTCTGTCCAGAAATAATTTTTATTTTGGTGTAAAGCGTTCTGTGGCTCATTCCCATTTCTAGCGCAAAAGTTCTAATTGTAAAATCTTTTTTATGAATGTTGGCTTCGACGATATCAATACACTTTTTTAATATCTGCTGATACTCCACTGGAACTTTCTGCGTGTTTTCTTTTAAAGTGATATTGTCTAAGAAATAAGTACGCAGATTGTGCCGATTTCGCAATAAAGATTCGACTCTTGCGGTAAGAATATCATCATCAAAAGGTTTTGTAATATAATCGTCTGCACCCTCATTAATTCCCTGCAGATGCGTTTCGGGATTTTTTGAAGCCGTTAAAAGGATTACTGGAATGTGCGATAAAGCATTGTCTTCTTTTATTTTTCGACATAATTCTAAACCGTCCATTTCTTGCATCGTAATATCACTTATCACAAGATCTGGCATGTGTTTTTTAGTCAGTTTTAAGCCTTCTTCGCCATTTTCTGCACTGTAAACAATATAATTATCCGAAAACAACTTAATCAGGTAAGCGCGAATTTCTACGTTGTCATCTATAATTAAAACGGTGCGTTTATCGGTCAGCATTGTTTTTTTGAAATCGCTGTCGGCAATAGAAGTCGTTGCAGTCGAAACTGGTTCTTCAATTTCGTCTGGAATCAATTCGTCAAACAATTGGCTTCGCTGTGGTTTTTCATTTGTAATTTCTATATTTTCAAAATGGTCTTTTCCTTTTAAAAATGACAATTTAAAAGTACTTCCTTTGCCTGATTCACTACTGCAGGTTACAGTTCCTTTATGTTTATCAACGAAATATTTTACAATATAAAGTCCGATTCCGAAACCTGTTCCAACTGAAACTTTTGAATTGATTTGTTTGAATTTCTCAAAAATAACATCAATGTCTTTTTTATCAATTCCTCCACCAGTATCTGCTATTTCAAGAAATACCTCTGTATCATTTTCAGTCAGGATCAAGGAAATTTCACCACCAACCGGCGTGTATTTAAAAGCGTTTGACATTAAATTGAACAACGAAATTTCTATTTTTTCGTAATCTCCAATAATCGTGATTTCATGATTTGGAATAACAAAATTGTACGTGATATTTTTATCTTTTGCCTGATTGACAAAACATTGGTAAACCTCATTAGAAAGATTGTTTAAATTAATGGACGATAAACGCAGAGCATCGGCGTCGTTTTCGGCTTTTCGCAATAAAAGCAATTGATCTACCAGACTCAAAAGCCTTCTTGCATTTCTGTGTGCAATGGCCAGATCGCTTCCTGATGAACCGTTTTCGACATTTTCTTTCTGTACGGCTTTTTTCAAAGGATTTATAATCAACGAAAGCGGTGTTCTAAATTCATGCGAAATATAAGTAAACATAGACGACTGTTTTTCGGCTATCTCTTTCTCTTTTTTGCTTTCTAGTTCGGCGATTTTTACTTTATATTTTAATTTTTCTTTGTTCTTATTGTAATCGAGATATAAAAATAAAATCCCGCCAATTGCTGCTAAATACAACGTATATGCCCACCATGTTCTGTACCACGGCGGTAAAACTTGTATAGAAACCAAACTGACTTCTTTGTTCCAGCCTCCTTTAAAATTGGTCGTTTTTACCTTAAACGTATAATTGCCTTCTGGTAATCTGGAGTAATTTGCTTTTCTGGCTTGACCAACATAATTCCATTGTTCGTCCCAGCCTTCCAAGAAATACGCATAATTAATTTTGTCTGCATTATTGTAATCCAGCGCCACAAATTCTAGTGATAAAGTAGTCTGATCATATTCTAGACTCACTTCCTTAATTTTATCAGCATCGGTATCTATTGCGGCTTTGGTTTCTTCAATCAACTGATTATTCACATAAAAATCAGTGAGCAAAACGTTATTCTTTTGATTAAAACCTTTTATCGCCTGCGGGTAAAAAACATTAAAACCATTTATTCCTCCAAAGACAAATTCGCCAGATGAAAGTTTAATTCCCGCATTAAAACTAAACTGATTGCTTTGAAGTCCATCATTTATAGAGAAATTACGGAATGTTTTGCTTTTTTTATCATAACGGCAGATTCCGTTATACGTGCTCATCCATAAATTGCCCTCATTATCTTCTAATAATCTTAAAATCGTATTCGAAGGCAGTCCATCATCAATCGTAAGTCTTTTAAAAGTGCTTTTTTCTCTATCAAATAGCAACAAACCTCCCTCCTGCGTTCCTACCCAGAGATTTTTGTTTTTATCTTCGTAAATACAGCGAATAGGATTTCCAATCGCTTTTTTGGTGATTTTTTTAGTGCTTTTTTCAATGGATAAAAGCGAATTGTAATTTCCTGCCCACAACTTTCCGTCTGAGGTTTCAGTCATACATTGCAGGTTATCAATTCTTTTATCGAAAAGTTCAAAACTGTCTTTATCGCGGTTTAAAAGGTATAGCGAACCTTCATTTGTAGCACTTGCCCAAATATTTGATTTTGAATCTTTAAATACAAACCAGATGTTTTTTTCGATTTGTTTTGTAAAAGCATTGTAGCACGAATACTGTTTTATACTTCCGTTTTTAACAATTTTATTTATTCCTCCTGCCCAAGTCGAAATCCAAATATCATCGTTATTATCTCTAACAATTCCAGTAATGAATTTGCTTGAAAGTGAGTTTGTATAATTTGTGTACGTATTATTATTTCTATTCCAATATTTCAATCCTGCGCCGTCTGTCCCTACCCAAACATTCTTTTTTTCATCTTCGCAAAAAGACAAAATGAAGTTATCAGCCGGATCTTTTGCATTAGATCTTATGCTTTTAAAATACTTTGGCGTATCGCTCAACATACTTATACCGCCTCGCAGCGAACCAAACCATTTATTGCCCGATTTGTCTTCGTATAAACTCCAAACCGAATTACTTTTTGCCAATGATTCGTTATAAGAAAGAAGTTTTTTATCGTTTGGATTCATATAAAAAATCCCGCAGCCATCTGTTGTAACCCAGGTTTTTCCTTTTTTATCGACCAAAAAATCAGTAACACTGCATTTATTACTAAAATAATTATCTGAAATAGCGCCCGTTTTAGTGTTGAGCAGAAAAAGACCTTCATCTGTTCCCAGCAGAAGATTTCCGTCAGGCGAAAGTTTCATTGCTTTTGCTCCAATTGTAAGCGGAAAAACAATTTTTAAATCTTTTGATTTATAGTTATACGAACACACACCGACATTGCGGACATATACCCAGGATCCTGTTTTTTCTTTGTTTTCCTGAATTGCAATGGCATCGTAACTATTAATTTTGATTCTATTACCCAATGCAATTAACGGAATTTGTTTTCCGGTAAAAGAACCATTTTCGAAAGTTAATAATCCTAATTTTTGAGATGCGGCCAAAACCAAATTATTCGACACAGCACGCATTTGATGCACAATATCCTGAAGTACTCTGACCTTTTGATCTGATAGATATTTTACCGCGTGAAACGTTGCTTTACTTTTATTATAAACAGAAATACCGCTCGTTCCTCCGACCCAAATATTGTTTCTAGAATCGCCCTCGATATTGTAGATAGTATTAAATAATAGTGACTTTTTATCATTGATTCGGTTTCTAAAAACTTTAAAATTATAACCGTCATAGCGGTTTAAACCATCGTAGGTTCCAAACCACATATAACCTTCATTATCCTGATAAATGGTAATAATTGAATTGTTAGACAAGCCGTCTGATATGTCAAGAAACTTGACTGGATAATCCTGCGAATATCCTAAGGAAGAAAATCCTAGTAACAGTAGAAAATATAGAACAAAACGCTTCAAAATGTACACTTTTATATTCTTGTAAAAAGTACAATTATAAGCTAATTTTAGGGAAATTTTATAAAAAAGAATGCAGAAATGACAAACATTCCTGCATTCTTATTGAGGTTTTATTTTTTGCTTTATTTTTTAACAAACCATTCCTTACTGCGATTTATTTCCATCGGAATATTTTCATTAATATGAAAGCTTACAAGATTTTAATCCAATAAAAAAACAATTAATCCTCTTGCGCCGTGGGCTCCAAGAACCAACGATTGTTCAATATCTGCTGTTTTTGAAGGTCCGGCGATGAAAGTTCCAAAACCATAATCCATATTTCCGATTCTTTGATACGCTTGCTGCATCGTTGGAACTAAATCTTTTTTATGAACGATAATGGCTAAATATTGTGCAATGAAAGGCGCTACTCGCTGTCCTAAAATATCATCAGTTACCCAAAGTCCACTGTTTTCTGCAACTCCAAAATGGGCTTTTACAACTGTTAATTCTACATCCTGAAGTGTATGCGGATCAACCGTTTTCCAATCTAGAGAAGCGATTTCAGAAAGTTCTGGAAGTGTTGTAATTAATCGTTTTTCTAAATTATAATTTGATTTAATATAATTGATGATTTCATTATAATCTGCCACTTCAACTGGATCGCCTCCAATGCCTTTTAAAACCGTTTTGTACGTTTCTAAAACATCAAATTGTTCAGAACCTAAAAGATTCAAATCTGGCAGTTCAGCAAGCTCATTTGGCTGATTCGCTTTTATTCTTTTTAAAATTGCAGCTTTACTACTCATTCTTTTTATCTTTAGCTTCTTTAGAATTTTTCTTGTACCATTCTCTAAAAGATTCCTCTGGAACGTCTGGCATTTCGCGCTGATCGTACCATTTGTTCATCTTATTATTGACCATTGCCGGAGCATTTTTCATTACAAATCGCCCTGATTTTCCTGCGATATTAAAAACCGTTGGATTTGCCAATACTTTTGCCATCGTTTTCATAGCAACTGTTTTGGCTGTTGGCGTATGCCCCTCTTTTACCAAAACCTGACGCCATTTGTACAATTGATCGTGAATATCAATTTTTACGGGACAAACATTGGTACATGAACCGCAAAGCGTACTTGCAAAAGGCAGATCGGCATTTTTGCTCATGTCTAAATTCGGCGCTAAAATAGAACCAATTGGTCCCGCAACTGCATTGTGATAACTGTGTCCGCCGCTTCGTCTGTAAACTGGGCAAGTATTCATACACGCGCCACAGCGAATACATTTTAGCGAATTTCTAAAATCTTCTCTTCCCAATTGTGTACTTCTTCCGTTATCTACAATTACGATGTGCATTTCTTTTCCGTCTCTTGGTTTCTTAAAATGACTAGAAAAAGTCGTAATAGGCTGACCAGTTGCACTTCTTGCCAATAATCTCAAAAAAACACCTAAATGTTCTCTTTTCGGAATCAATTTCTCGAATCCCATACAGGCAATATGAACATCTGCTAAATGCGCGCCCATATCGGCATTTCCTTCGTTGGTGCAAACCACAAATTCGCCCGTTTCTGCAACAGCAAAATTGACTCCTGTTAAAGCTACTTTTCTAGTTAAAAAAGTATTTCTCAAACTATGACGAGCCGATTCTGTTAAATACTGCGGATCGAAATTTCCTTTTTCTGTACCTAAATGTTCGTGGAAAGTTTCGCTTACATCTTCTTTCTTTAAGTGAATGGCCGGAAGTACAATATGACTTGGTGGTTCTTTTCGAAGCTGTACAATATATTCTCCTAAATCAGAATCGATTACTTCTATTCCTTTTTCGGCTAAATAATCGTTTAAATGGCATTCTTCTGTAAGCATCGATTTGGATTTCACCATTTGCTTAACCTCATGTTTTGCCATGATCGAATGCACAATTTCGTTGTGTTCTTTGGCATCGGCTGCCCAATGTACAATTATTCCGTTTAGCTGCGCATTGGCTTCGAATTCAACTAAATAATCATAAATATTGGCAAGCACATTAAATTTAATTTGAGAAGCTGTTTCGCGAAGCAGTTCCCAATCTTCAATTTGATGCGCTGATTTATCTCTTTTTGCACGCACAAACCAAAGCGTTTCGTCATGCCAATTGACACGCTCTACGTCTTTGTTAAACTTGGTTGCGGCTTCGCTGTGCGGTATTACTTTTTCTGATGACATTTTTAATTATTTAAAAGTCAATTTTGAAATCTTTCTTATGGTATTTATTTAACCGCAAAGTTCGCAAGGTTTTACGCAAGGTTCGCAAAGTTATTTTTTAATCTTTGCGTGCTTTGCGGTTTTTCTTTGCGTGCTTTGCGGTTAAATTTCACACAACAAATATTTTTAGTTTTCGAGTGAATTTAATATTTCAGCAATGTGAATGGTTTTGATGCTGCTTTTTTGTCTTTTTAGAATTCCTTCTAAATGCATTAAACACGACATATCTCCACCAGTAATATAATCCACATTATGGTTTTCGTGATCTTTGATACGATCTTGACCCATTTTTACAGAAATCGCTTCTTCGGTTACACAAAACGTTCCTCCAAAACCACAGCATTCGTCTTTTCTAGTTAATTCAACCAAATCAAGATCTTTGATACCGTGCAGTAATTGTCCTGGTTTAGAGAAAAATGGCGCGTTTAATTCGGTCATCTGCGAAAGCTTTAATCCACGCTGACCGTGACAACTTACGTGCATTCCGACTTTAAACGGAAATCTTCCGTCGATGTGGTCAATTTTTAAAACATCTGTGATAAACTCGGTAAGTTCGTAAACCGTATTTCGAATTGCTGTCGCTTTCTCTTCTTGTTTTTCGTCATGCAAATGGTCTTTTACATGCAAAACACAACTTCCAGAAGGACAAACGATATAATCAAATCCAGAAAAATTGGCAATAAAATTGGTATCGCATCCTTTTGTTAAATGTGCGTAACCGCTATTTGCCATTGGCTGTCCGCAGCAGGTTTGTCCCATCGGAAACTCGACATCACAACCTAATTTTTGTAGTAATTCGTAGGTCGCAATTCCTACTTTTGGATAAAATTGGTCGACATAACAAGGTATAAAAAGTCCAATTTTCATGTTGTAGTATTTAGTGTGTTGTTCATTCGGCGTGTAGGGTAAAAATGTAAAAATTACGTTTCTCAGCAAATTTACAACATACAGACCGTTTTTACCTAATGTTTATAGAATTTCAAGTCAATTAAATCGTTCTGAATTGGTTTTGGATTCCAATTTTGATGTATCGCCAGCGCTGCGCCCAAAGCACTCGCCTGTGCCATCGAAGCCGCATACACTTCTATATCTGGAAAAGCTTCTGCCAATAAATTCATATAAATCGAATTTTTACTGAAACCTCCATCTACAAAAATCTTTTTTACAGGACTGTTGTGAATAACCAAATTGGTAGAAAAAACCTGCTGTTCAACCAAATCCAGCATCAATTGATGATAAGCCGTTTCGTAATCTTTATAATGTGAAAGATCTCTTTTTTGAAAAGGACATTCTTTCAAAATATCAAAATTGTATTTTTTCGGATAGATAATCTGGAAATTAAGTGCTCTTAAATTCGCAACTATTTTTTTATCAAAATAAATTTCTTTGTAACTATCAATCGGAACATTAAAATGCTCCGCTAAACGTTTTGTCTGCACTTCGTGTTCGTTTCCAGCAAATAAACGCGCCGCTTTTACAGGCTTTTCTGTGTATTGCAGATAACAAAGACAGTCGTTTTGAGATTCGTCAAACGTTAAAGGTTTATTGTTGAATGGATTTAAAGAAATACTCCAAGTTCCTGTTGACAACAATACAAAAGGCTCCGTAAAGTTGATGGTATAAGGAATAATCGCCGATGAGCTATCATGCAGACCAACACCAATTGCTATGTTTTCACGGGTCTTAATTACATCTTTTCCAAAATGTATTGGCGGTATTTTTTCTGCAATATTTTCTTCTTTTAACCATTTGTGGTATTTCATTTTTTTGAAATTCCACATATTCGTATGACAGCCAATACTTGTAATATCAGCGTAAGCTTCATTCGTTAAAAGAAAACTTAAAAACTGAGGCAGATGCAGACAGTATTTTACTTTTTCAAATAGTTCTGGTTTTTCTTCTTTCAGGCGATAAAGCTGCATTCCAGAATTTAAACTGCCTAAAACCGGAGAAGCTGTTTTTACAGCAAACTTTTTTTCTCCTTTGTATTTTTCGTAGAAATTAGATTTTAATTCCTCTGGATAATCTTTTAAGTAATTATACAGAGGAGTTAAAACTTTTCCGTTTTCGTCAATATAAACAAAACTGGCTCCGTAAGTGCTGAAATTGATTGCTTTTAAAACATAATCCGTCAGCTCTTTTATTTCAGACAATCGATCTAAAATCCAGTTTTTCAGTACTTCGATATCTTCACACGGAAATCCGTCTTCGTCTTTGGTTTCTTCCAGATTTACCGATTTCTCCCAGACAATTTTATAATTTTCGTTAAATAAAAAAACCTTTTTGTTTGTTTTACCAATATCAAAAATCGCAACTACATTCATCTTTCATTATGAGTTATGAGTTATAAGTGATGAGTTTTCAAATTATGATTTCTGAACTTAAAGTTCAATGTTATTAAACTGAGTCTTTTTGTTTTTAGATCGAATATCCAAACACAAAAAGACTCAACTTATAAATCATAATTCCTAACTTATAATTATAATCCTGTTGCCATTGTTTTCAAACCTCTTTCGTCAATTAGATTTTCTCTAACCTGAAGTGAACGATATAATGCTACTGGATTTAATGCCGATCCAGAACGAAGACGAGCTTCTGCCACTAATGCGCGAACATCTGTACGGAAAGCATTTTGAAGAATTTCCTGTGCTTTTACAACGTCATTTTCTTCTTGTGCCTGCTCCAATGCTTTTCTGTCAACAGAAAGTGCCTGAGCGTAAGCAATCATAATCGCTTCAACTGACTGTAACAAATCTTCTAACGGATCTTTGATGTTGTGAGACGCATCGATCATCCAGCCTAAATCTTTGGCGTGGTTCATTCCTCTTGCATCCATTCCTTCAACCAATTCATTGAAAATCAAGAATAATTGATATGGTTTTAATGCTCCGGCTGTTAAATCGTCATCACCATATTTTGAATCATTGAAGTGAAAACCTCCTAATTTATTGTCCATCAATAAAATAGAAACAATTTGTTCGATGTTGGCGTTTGGTAAATGATGCCCTAAATCAACAAGAGTTTTTGCTTTGTCTCCTAATTTTTGAACATAAGAATATGATTGTCCCCAATCTGCGACTGTTGTAGAATAAAAGTTAGGTTCGGCACATTTGTATTCTAAAAATAATTTCCAGTTTGAAGGCAGTGCATCGTATATTTCTTCTAAACTTTCTAATGTATTTTGGTATGCTTTTCTGAAGTTTAATTGTCCTGGAAAATTAGAACCATCAGCTAACCAAATCGTTAAAGACTCAGAACCTAATTCGATTCCGTGTTGAATTACTTCAATATTGTGAGCAATTGCTTGTTTGCGAACTGCTTTATTTACGTTTTGTAAAGAACCGTATCGGTATGAATTTGCTGAATCTGCCTGATCTTGAAATGTATTCGAGTTCATGGCGTCAAATTTCAATCCGTGTTGTTCGGCAAGTTCTTTAATTGAATTATAATTGGTTGGAATATCCCACGGAATATGAAGTGAAATAGCTCCAGAAGCATTGTTTAATTTATGAAGCAAACCAACGTCTTCGATTTTCTCTTCAATAGAACGAGGTTCTCCTCCTCCAGCGAAACGTCCGAATCGTGTTCCTCCTGTTCCTAAAGCCCAAGATGGAATGGCAATTTGAAAGTCGATTAATTTTTGAATAATTGCTTCTGTCTCGTTAATTTCTGATGCTGTAAAAACTAATTTGTTCTGGTGTTTTTTTAATAAATCCTCGTTATGAGATTCGATGTGGTTTGATCCGATTAGCATAGTTATTGATATTTTAATAGAGTTACAAGATATATAATTTTATATTTTTAGTACATTTTTTAACACATAGAGTCATAGATTTTCTTTTTTAGATAAAGGCGTTTCACTTGTCTTAACAAACATAGTTGGTTGCTTAATTCTTTAAGTAAAGCTTTGTCAAAGTTTTAAACTTTGACAAAGTTGCTAACGTCCAGCTATGTGTTAGAAACAAGTTTCTTTCATTTTCCTTTTCTAAAACTAAAAAATCTATGTTTCTATGTGTTTAAATTTTCTCACGCAGATTTTGCCGATTGAACAGATTTTTTTAAATCATTTTAATCCCTTAATCTGTGGCTGTACTAAATAGTCAAATTTGAATTTCTTAACTCTGGTTTTACTTCACTTTTTTTTGATTTTTATAAAGTTGAAAGCGTTATGTCTAAAAAAATCTAACGTCCGAAATACATCGAACGCTAGACCACAAAAAACCACTTTTGCTTAAA
>NZ_CAMLIX010000021.1 GCF_946479975.1 uncultured Flavobacterium sp. | reverse complement strand
CATTTGCAATCTGAATCATTTCTGGATCAATTTCTACTCCGGTTATTTTTCCTTTATACTCAATTTCATCTACTAATGTTTTTACGACACTTCCGCCTGCAACGCCCAGCAATAAAATATGATCCATTTTTAAAATATTTTCATAACCAATATTTCGAAGTCCGTATCTTAAAATGCGCTGTAAACTTCCATAAGAATAATTGGTGTTTTCAGTGTCTAAAACCAATTCGCCGTTTGCCCAGGTTATTTCGATCATTTTACTTCGGGCAGATTTCTTTTTAAATACTTTTATTGGAATTATATAACTGAAAAATTTTCGAATCATTTTTTATGCTTTTACTCAAATTTAGCATTAAATCTTTTATTTTGCACCAAATTATAAGTCATTAATGAAAAAACTATTGTACAAATTTTTATTTTTTAAGCTAATGGGCTGGAAAATAGTAGGATTGAAAAATGCTGAAGTAAAAAAATGTATTTTAATGGTGATGCCTCATACGAGTAATCATGATTTTTATATCGGACTTTTTACCCGCGGAATCTCTGGACTGCAAATGAATTGGGTTGGAAAGAAAGAATTATTTCGATTTCCATTTGGTTATTATTTCAGAAGCGTGGGCGGAGAACCTCTAGATCGTTCGGGCGGTTTAAACAAAGTAGATTCTATTGCAAAAATTTTTGAACGAAAGGAAACTTTTCGTCTTGCAGTTGCTCCCGAAGGAACTCGAAAAAAAGTTAACGAATTAAAAACCGGATTTTATTTTATCGCGCTTAAAGCGAATGTACCAATTGTTCCCGTAACATTTGACTGGGGCAAAAAAGAAGTAAACTTTGGTGAACCATTTTTTCCTACAGGAAATTATGAAGCAGATTTTGAAATTTTAAAAAATCATTATAAAGATGTTGTGGGTAAAATTCCTGAAAATGCCTATTCTTTCTAACTAAAAAGAACTGGAAATTTATTTCTTAAAACCTACTTAACATTTTTTTCGTAAGTATAATTAACTTTCTAAAATTATACATATGAAAAATTTATTTATTACATCAGCCTTTTTAGTATTAATTCTTTCGTCGTGTGACAGTAGTGATTCTGAGAAAAACAATTCTGCCGAAGCCGTATTATTGACATCTAGTAATACTTCTGGAAAAATTACGTATCAAGATTTATTATCCTCTTCTGCTACAGTAAAATCTTTTACTATAGCATCACTTGATGCTGAGGGAATATCTTATAATATTGATACTGATGCCGTTATCGTTGCTTCTAGAACTAATAATAAACTAGAAACGTACACCGGAATAAAAGAGGCAGTTAAAGCAGGAACAGATAATTTAAAGTTGACTTTGAGTGGTTTGAGTACCGAATTTAACAATGCAAGAGAAACTGCTGTTTCTGGTGATGTTGTTATTGTTGCACAGGATCAGCTGGCTTCAAACGGTATGATCAATAAACTTTTTGTTTATAATAAAACTGCCACTGGTTTTACTTTAGTCAAAACATTTACAACCGATTTTAAGTTATGGGGAATTCATTTGAATGGAAATGATCTATATGCCGTTGCCGACTTAACAGGTGATATTGTTTTGTTTAAGGATTATATGAAAAACGCATCTGGAAATATTACAGCAACAAAAAGAGTTACCATTGCGGGCTTGGTTCGTTCTCACGGAATTACATATTCTGCTTCAGATGATACTATGATTCTTACTGATGTTGGAAGCGCAACTTCTGGAACAGATGGTGGATTAATTTTTATAAAAAATTTCACCTCTGTATTTAGTTCTACTGCCGCAGCGGGAACAATTGCACAAACGAGTCAAATAAGAATTTATGGTCCAAATTCACTTTTAGGAAACCCAGTTGATGTTGCTTATGATCAAGTAACAAAAAAGATTTATGTTGCCGAAAGATTGAATGCCGGCGGAGAAGTTCTAACTTATACTTATCCAACTGCATCTGGAGATTTTGCTCCGTCTAATGTAAGAGTAGAAGCAGGAGTTACTTCTGTATTTGTTTTAAGAAAATAATTTTACATCAATATAATTAACAGAAAGCCTGATTCAGATTTTGAATCAGGCTTTTTTTGTAATTCGTGAGAATCGCGTATTTGAAAATTTTCTTTACCTAGATTCAAATATGCGCTATTTTTTATTTTAAGATGAATAAGCTTTAAAAGTTCCGTTTTTATAAAAAATTACGATTTTTTCAATTTCTTCGTTTTCAAAATTAAAATTGGAGTTTTTTACTTCTGAGACAATTTTTGGTTCTGCTATTTTTTGTTCTTTTACTTCAGTTGTTGAAAATAGATCTTCTCCAAAATTTGCATTAGATAGAATAGGAGAGGTTTGTTTTGCAATTTGTGGAGAAACTTCATCGTTCGTTTTAGGGAAATTTCCTTTTCCAAGAAGTATCCAATACAGATCTACATCTGGAAAAACTTCTAAAATTTTCATTACAAAATCTAAACTAGGTTTGTTTCTACCAGATAAAAGATGAGACATACTTGATCGCTGTACGCCAATTTTATCTGCAAAAGCAGAAGTACTTAAACTATAATAATCCATTACAATTTCAAGTCTCTTTACAAAATCGTCTATGTTTACCATTGTAAATTATTGTTTTAAAAAAAGCTATTTACAAATGTAAACAAAAAGATTGACTATTGCAATTTTACAGATGTAAATTAGAAAATATATAGTATAAGTATTAAAGTTTTATTTTAATTGAATAATTACAACTAATTGATATAAAGTAAATTGCTATTAAATATCTAAAGTGATAACATTTGTCAATGCATTGATTACAAATATAATTACCTGAACTAAAATAACTGTTTACATTTCTAAATTTTCACACTTTTAAATAATTTACAATTGTAAAAATAAAGATGTTTACTTTTGTAAACTAATCAAAACACAATGAATTTAGAACAACTTTTTACACAGTATAAGGAGACAACAATCTCTGGAAGATATTTGACTTTAGATCATATTAAACCTCTATTAGATAAACTGAATACGGATAATCAAGTTCAAATTATTGGTCAATCGGTTTTAGGAGAACACATATATAGTTACCAAATTGGTACAGGCGCAACTCGTATTTATTTATGGTCGCAAATGCACGGGAACGAAAGCACTACTACAAAAGCATTATTTGATTTCATTAATTTAATAAATGGAGAAACAGATTTTGCAAAAAGAATGCTGGAGACTTTTACCTTTTTATGCATACCTATATTAAATCCCGACGGTGCACGATTATACACGCGAGCCAATGCAAATGAAATTGACTTAAATAGAGACTCACAAGATCTTACACAGCCAGAGAGTAATGTTTTGCGAAATGTATTCGAAAACTTTAAACCGCATTACTGTTTTAATCTTCACGATCAGCGCACCATATTTGGCGCAGGAACGACAGGTAAACCAGCAACTGTATCTTTTTTAGCACCTTCTTATAATGAAGGAAGAGAAGTGAATGAAAACAGACTAAAAGCCATTAATATTATTGCAGGAATCAATAAGGTATTGCAAGAATTTATTCCAGGTCAAGTAGGACGTTTTGATGACTCTTTTAATATTAATTGTATTGGAGATACTTTTCAATTTTTAGGAGTTCCAACCATTTTATTTGAAGCGGGACATTATCAAGGCGACTATGAAAGGGAAATTACCAGAAAATACATATTTTTCTCGTTAATTTTGAGCTTCAAATTAATTTCCGAAAACGATTTAGTTGAGAATCGATTTGGCGAATATTTGAATATTTCACAAAATAACGTGGTTTTTTATGATTTTATGTATAAAAATGTCAAAATAAATTATGATGGTATCGAAATTATTACGAATTTTGTCGCTCAATACAAAGAGGAATTAATCGAAAATACGATTCATTTTAATGCATACATTGCTGAAGTAGGCGAGTTGGAAAATTACTTCGGACATTATGAATATGACGCAAAAGGCGAAGAATATTACGATGATTTGGCAAATTTTCCTAAAGTGGGTCAAAAAGCAGATTTTTATTTAAATAAAAATGTTAAATTTGTTAACGGATTAATAAAAAGTTAATTTTTTTGTGAATTTGTTGTTTTTTATATATAATTTTATACTTTGTAATAGCAATTAGTAATATTAATTAAACAATTATGAGTAAATTTCGTTTAGATGAAGTAGATCACCAGATTTTAGATATGTTAATAGACAATACGAGAGTTCCGTTTACTGACATTGCAAAAAAATTATTGATATCTGCTGGAACAGTACATGTTAGAGTAAAAAAGATGGAGGATGCCGGTATCATCATGGGTTCTTCATTGGCCTTGGATTACGATAAATTAGGTTATTCATTTATTGCTTATGTTGGGGTTTTCCTTAATAATACATCTCAAACTAAATTTGTATTAGAAAGAATTAATCAAATTCCATTCGTAACTGTAGCGTCTGTAACTACAGGAAAATTCAATATCTTTTGTAAAATTAGAGCAAAAGACACTAAACACGCAAAAGAGGTAATCTTTATGATTGACGATATTGAAGGTGTTTACAGAACTGAAACTATGATCTCTTTAGAGGAAAGTATAAACGATAAGAAGCGTTTGATGCATACTATTTTTAAAAATATGTAAAAACTTTTCTTGATTGCTATATTAAAATATACCTCAAGTTTATTCTTGGGGTTTTTTTATGACTAATTAACCAACCAACTACAACACAATTATGTATACGTTGCCAAAAATTGAACGTTTTAATCAAGACGTTCTCTCAAAATACCACATTTATAATAGTGTTTTTATAACATTACCATTTGATTCTATAGATAATACGGGAGTTTTACTTCCTTTATTTACAGAAACTTGCGAAACAGGCTTTAAAAAACAAGAAACTCCAAAGGAAATTTTTGATTTTTTCTCTAATAAATTCTTAAGCAACGCTTCTGAAACTGAAAAAGTCGACTTAATGTTTCGCTTTATTCAATATATCGAGCGTCAGATTGTATTATTTGATGCTATCGAAGATGCCGCTTTTCCAGAAGTTAATAATATGGAAGGACGTGGCTCTTTGCGTGATATTAAAGAAAAATCAGATGCTAAAGAGAAAGATCATGAATTAATTGAGTTTTTAGAAAACTTCAATGTTCGTACCGTTTTAACAGCGCATCCAACGCAGTTTTATCCTGGACCAGTTTTAGGAATTATAAATGACTTGACCGAAGCAATTCGTCAGAATGATTTACTGCAGATTAAACAATTGCTGGCACAGTTAGGGAAAACTCCTTTTATTCAGCATGAAAAACCAAATCCTTATGATGAAGCGGTTAGTTTAATTTGGTACTTAGAAAATGTATTTTACGCTACGGCGGGAGAAATTGTACATTATCTTCAAAAAAATATCATGGAAGGAAATCCTATCCAAAACCAATTAATCAAATTAGGTTTCTGGCCTGGAGGTGACCGTGACGGAAATCCGTTTGTTACTACCGAAATTACTTTGAAAGTTGCAGATCGCTTACGAACTTCAATTTTGAAATGTTATTATGTAGAAATGAGAAATCTAAAACGTAAGCTAACTTTCTCAGGCGTAGATACTTTAGTGTCTGATCTTGAACATAAACTTTATCGTTCTGTGTTTTATTCTAAAGGGGATATTTTCATCACTTTAGATGAATTATTGACGCAATTAAACAAAATTAGAGCGATCATAATTGAAAAACATCAGTCTTTATACTTAGATGAATTAGAAGCATTATTGGTAAAAATCAACTTATTCGGTTTTCATTTTGCAACTTTAGATATTCGTCAGAATAGTAAAATTCATAACAAAGTATTTAAAGATGTTGTTGATCATTATTTGAACTCAGGTTCTGATATTTTTCCTAAAAACTATTATGAGTTAACAGAAGAGGAAAAAATTACTGTTTTATCTAAAGTTAAAGGGGATTTAAATCCGAATGATTTTGAAGATGAAATTACTAGATATACTTTAGAATCTGTTCAGGCAATTAAAACAATTCAGCAGAATAATGGTGAAGAAGGAGCGAATCGTTATATTATTAGTAATAACGAAAGTGCCTTGAATGTAATGGAAACTTTTGCAATGATTCGTTTGAATAATTGGGAAAATCCTACAGTTGATATTATTCCGCTTTTTGAATCTGTAGATGATTTACAAAACGCGCATTCTATTATGGAACAGTTGTATACAAATCCAGAATATTCTGCACATTTAAAATCTAGAGGAAATGAGCAGACAATTATGCTTGGTTTCTCAGATGGAACAAAAGATGGTGGTTATTTAATGGCAAACTGGAGTATTTATCAAGCTAAAATTTCATTAACTGAAATTTCTAGACAATACGGAATTAAAGCTATTTTCTTTGATGGACGTGGCGGACCTCCCGCTCGTGGTGGTGGAAAAACACATAAGTTTTACGCGTCTTTAGGACCAAAAATCGAAAATAAAGAAATTCAAATTACTGTTCAAGGACAAACTATTAGTTCTAATTTTGGAACTTTAGATTCTTGCCGATATAATATTGAAAACTTGGTAACTGCTGGTGTAACTAATCAGGTTTTTAGTAAAGATAAAAACGAATTATCTGCTGATGAAACTCAGATTTTGAATCAGTTAGCTGATTTAGGATATGAGAAATATTTAAGTTTTAAAAATCATCCAAAGTTTATTCCGTATTTGGAAAAAATGAGTACGTTGAAATATTATTCTAAAACAAACATTGGAAGCCGACCATCAAAAAGAAGTAAATCTGAATCTTTAGATTTTGCCGATTTAAGAGCGATTCCGTTTGTAGGTTCTTGGAGTCAATTGAAACAAAACGTTCCTGGATTCTTTGGGGTAGGTACTGCTTTGAAACATTTTGAAGAAAATGGACAATGGGATAAAGTTAGTGATTTGTACCACAATTCGTTATTCTTCAAAACTTTACTTGAAAACAGTATGATGTCATTGGCAAAATCATTCTTGCCTTTAACAGCTTACATGAGTAAAGATCCTGAATTTGGTGAGTTTTGGAATATCATTCACGATGAGTTTTTAGAAACAAAAAGATTGCTGTTGAAAATTGCAGGTCATAAAACTTTGATGGAAAATTATCCTGATGGAATTGCTTCAATTCAAATTAGAGAACGTATTGTATTGCCATTGTTGACAATTCAGCAATATGCTTTGTTGAGAATTAATGAGTTGAACAAAGAAGAAGTTCCAAACGAAGAACTAATTAAAGTTTACGAGAAAATCGTAACCAGATCTCTTTTTGGAAATACGAACGCTAGTAGAAACTCAGCTTAAAATTTAAAGTTATGAAAACAGCAGAATTGTTGGATAGTGAATACTCAGGAAATTTTGGAAATTATATAAAAGAAGCCGGCGACGGAGATTTGATTGAAGAATTAGAAATTTCTCTTCATGCTTTTATTCGCTTTGTCCAAAATATTCCAATGGATAAATTTGATTATCGTTATGCTCCAGGAAAGTGGACTATAAAAGATATTATTCAGCATCTTTTGGATTGCGAACGAATTTTTGCTTATCGTGCTTTGCGTTTTTCAAGAAACGATCAAACGCCACTGGCCAGTTTTGAAGAAGACGATTATGCAAATAGTACAAATTCAAACGGAAGAAGTATTCAAGATTTATTGACCGAACTTTCTGCATTAAGACATTCAACCTTATTATTTTATAAAAGTTTATCTGAAGAACAACTCAAAAGAATTGGAACTGCATCAAACAATCAAATTTCAGTTCGAGCTTTAGGTTTTGTAATAATCGGGCATCAAAAACACCATCAAAAAGTTTTTGAAGAGAGGTATTTATAAACAGTAAATAATTATTTGGCATTTAGCCTAAACATTTAAAACACACTTATATAAGTGTGTTTTTTTTGTGTATTATAGAAGTATTTCCACAATTCATAAATATTAGTTTTATAAAATTATAAATAAGTACGTGTTAATTTTTAAATATAATGAAAGTTAAATCTTATATTTGTTTGATAATTTTTAACCTTATAATATGAAAAAACTACTATTTATTGCAACATTACTTCTAATGGTATCATGTAGCGATGACAAAATTGAAACAAACGAACCTAAAGCAACTACAAACGAAACAGCAAAACTTTGTACGACAGTTCAATCTTTATCTTCTGATCCAACGGGTAGAGTTTCCTATAAGCAGTTCTATTGGAAAACAGGACAAACCATTAAAATTAAATTTTTAAATGGCGATACTTTTGTTCAGAATAAAGTAAAATTTTTTGCTAATCAATGGCTTAATTATGCAAATCTTAAGTTTGAATGGGTTGCGCCTAATGAGAATGCTGATATTAAAATTGCTTTTAAATGGAATGGCGATGCAGGATCATGGTCATATATGGGAATTGTGAATCCTAATATAGCTCAAAATCAACCTTCAATGAATTTTGGATGGTTTGATTCTAAAACTGCTGATGATGAATTTAGTAGAACCGTATTGCATGAGTTTGGCCACGCTTTAAATTTAGCTCACGAACATCAAAATCCTGCTTTTCAAGTACAATGGAATGCTGACGCTGTTTATACTGCATATGCTAAACTTGGTTGGGATAAACAAAAAATCGACGATCAGATCTTAAATAAATTTCCTGTTGAAAAGGTGGATTATACTGATTTTGATTCTAAATCTATTATGCTTTATTACTTTTCAAAGGACCTTACATTGAATAACTACGAATTCCCAATGAATAGAACTTTATCAGCTGAAGATAAAAAATCTATTGCGACGATATATCCAGGGGTTACTAGATCTAAACTTTATGTTGGCGAAACTTTAATTGGAGGTGAATCTCTTTTGTCAAATAATAAAAGATATCAGTTTGCGATGCAGGCAGATGGAAATCTAGTAGTATATGATTTAATTTCTGGAGGGAAAAGAGTGGAATGGACTACCAATACATACGGAAGCGCTTATCAAGGATCAACAATAACGATGCAGCCAGACGGAAATTTGGTTTTATACAAAAATGGAAAAGCTTTATGGAGTTCTAGAACTGATATGAATCCTGGAGCTGATTTAATAATGCAAGATGACGGAAACCTAGTAATTTACTTAAATGGTAAAGCTTTATGGTCATCTAGGTATGGCTTAATTCTTAAAAATAAACTTAGTGTTGGTGAAACTTTATATATTGGCAAATCTCTTTTTTCAAATAATAAAAGATATGAGTTACAGATGCAGTCAGATGGAAATTTAGTACTATATGATTTAATATCTGGAGGAAGAAAACCTATTTGGGCTACTAATACTTACGGAACTGCATACCAAGGAGCTATAGCGACAATGCAGTCAGATGGAAATTTGGTTTTAAAAAGAAATGGAATAATGATATGGAGCAGCAAAACAGATAAAAATCCTGGAGCAGATTTAACACTGCAAGATGATGGGAACTTGTTTATTTACTTGAATGGTAAAGCTTTATGGTCATCTAAATTAGGCAGAACTTATTAATTCTGATAAAAATTAAACTCAAACAGCCATGTTACTTATAACATGGCTGTTTTGTTATCTCTTCTTTCAATAAAAGCCAATCCAAATCGAATTTTATCGTAAGACATTTTTTCTTCAAAATATTCAAAGTAAGGTCTTAAAGCTTCAGGTTTTTCCAATTCAATTTGTGCTTTTTCAATTTTAGAAATTTCATCTTCAGAAACAAATTGACTTAAATCGATATCATGTCCGTCCACATATAATTTAGCCAAATGAGAAATAATCGTAGTTTGTCCTAAACTTCGTCTTTCTGCTATTTCTTCAACAGAAATTCCACTCTCAAACAATTCTAAAGTTTTCTTATAAGTGTTTTCCTTTTTCTCTTTTTTAACAACCGATTTGTTTTTATAAAACTCAATGATCGCATTGATAAACTCAGGACCATATTTTTCAAACTTGGCTTTACCAACTCCTTCAACCGCAAGAAAATCTTCGTCTGTCATAGGTCTTAAAATTTCCATCTGACGTAAGGAGGCATCACTAAAAATAACATACGCTGGAACTTCTTCTTCCTTTGCAATTTCATAACGTAATTTTCGAAGTGTTTCAAAAAGTGAATTTTTAGCAATTTTTGTTTTCGCTTCTTTGATTTCGTTTTTATCAATTACTTTTTTGACAACTGTTGTCAGTTTTACTTTTTCTCCTTCAAACAAAACTTTTTTGGCAAAAGGAGTAAGGAGAATTTTATTGTGCTGATGAAAGGCAATTTCGCAATATCCTAAATTTATTAATTGAATAAGATATTGATTCCAGTCGTACCAAGAAATGTCATCGCCAATTCCGTACGTTTTTAGCGTTTGATAATTTTTTTCGTAGATATATGCGTTTCTCGAGCCTCTTAAAAAATCAACAATTACGGCTAAAGGTTCAGATTCTTTTAAACGAACAATAGCAGACAATGCCTTTTGCGCGAGAATCGTACCATCGAAAAAAGTTGGAGGATTTTTGCAAATATCGCAGTTTCCGCAATTCTCGTTTACCAATTCTCCAAAATACGAAAGCAGAATTTTTCTACGACAGCTTACAGCATCTGCATATTGCTTCATACGATCTAGTTTTGCCAATTGAATATCAGCATTCAACCCTTCCGAAGCAAATTTTTGAAGCTGAATCACATCAGCATAACTTTCAAACAAAACTGTTTCAGCTGGTAGACCGTCACGTCCGGCACGCCCAATCTCTTGATAATATCCTTCTATATTTTTTGGAAGATTGTAATGAATTACCCAGCGCACATTCGACTTGTCGATTCCCATTCCGAAAGCAATAGTGGCGCAAACCACTTGACAATCATCATTTATAAATTGATCCTGCGTTTTTGCACGAGTATCATTATCTAAACCAGCATGATAAGCTTTTGCTGTAATTCCGTTTTTCTTTAATTTTTCAGCCAGTTCTTCGGTAGTTTTGCGACTTAGACAATATATAATTCCAGATTCATTTGGTTTATCTGACACAAAATCTATAATCTGTTTAACACGATCTAAAGCAGGACGAACTTCTAAACTTAAATTCTTACGATCAAAAGAAGCTATAAAAGTTTTTGGCTTTTTTAGATTCAGTTGTTTTGTAATATCTGTACGAGTAGCTTTATCTGCTGTAGCTGTTAATGCAAGAACTGGAGTAGAAGGGAAGCGACTTTTTAAATAACCTAAATTGGTGTAAGCAGGTCTAAAATCATGACCCCATGATGAAATACAATGTGCTTCATCAATTGCTATCAAGCTAATATTCAATTCATTAAAAGCCATGTCTAAATAAGAAAGACTTTCTGGAGCAATATAAACCAATTTAAAAGTGTTTGATTTTAAATTATCTATATAATATTGCTGTTCTTGAGAGGACTGCGAACTATTTATAAAACAAGCAGCTATTCCGTTTGTTTTCAAACTGTCTACTTGATCTTTCATTAAGGCAATTAAAGGCGAAATTACAATTGTAATTCCAGGCAGAATAAGAGCTGAAAGTTGAAAACATATTGATTTTCCACCTCCTGTAGGCATAATGGCTAAAGCGTCCTGTCCCGATAATATAGTATTAATTATGGTTTCCTGATTGGGTCTGAATTTTTCAAAACCAAAATTTTCTTTTAAAGTAGCGTGTAAAATTTCTGAAGTCATAGGCGTATAATTTTTATGCTTAAAAGATAATATTAAAAATAATCTTACAAAACACAAAAATATAAATTTTGTTTAAATTTTAATTCAAAATATAAAAAAAGGAACCCAATAGAGTTCCTTTTTTTATATTTTAAAGAAAATGAATTAATCTTCATCCTCCTCGTCTTCATCGTAATCAGTATCTGCTTTGTCATCATCATCGTCATCGTCGTCATCACCATCTGTACCATCAGAATCGGGTTTGTCTTGATTATCATCGTCATCGTCATCATCATTAATATCGTCATCAAGATCCAATCCTTTTACTGGTGCAATTGCGTCTACATCAACATCAATATCATCATCTTCATCGTAGTTTTCAATTCTATCAGCAAGTTTAGTACTAATTTTTACTAAGTAAATGGTATCTTCTGTACGAACTTCGACAGCTTCAATCAATTCGTTCTTAGCATTTCTAAAACGGATTACATCCGAATCGTCGTAACCATCAGGAAATTTTTCTACCAAAAGGTTCAAAATTTCGTTGGTAAGTTTAGCGTAGTCTACTATAACTCTTTTCATAAATTATTTTATAAATCTAATAAATATGCAAAAATTAACGGAGCAACAATGGTAGCATCCGACTCAATAATAAATTTAGGGGTTTTGATATCTAATTTACCCCAAGTGATTTTTTCATTTGGAACAGCTCCAGAATAAGAACCATAACTAGTTGTTGAATCTGAGATCTGGCAGAAATAGCTCCAGAATGGAACATCGTGCATCTCCATATCTTGATACAACATTGGAACCACACAAATAGGGAAGTCACCCGCAATACCACCACCAATTTGGAAGAATCCAATTCCGTTAGCGCTATTTTTAGGATACCAATCTGCAAGGAAAGTCATGTATTCAATTCCAGATTTCATTGTAGATGCTTTCAAATCACCTTTAATTACGTATGAAGCAAAGATATTTCCCATTGTACTATCTTCCCATCCTGGAACGATAATTGGTAAATTTTTCTCTGCAGCTGCATACATCCAGCTATCTTTTAAATCTATTTCGTAATATTCTTCTAAAACGCCAGACAATAACATTTTATACATGAATTCATGCGGAAAATAACGTTCTCCTTTATCATCTGCATCTTTCCAAATTTTGTAAATGTGTTTTTGTAAACGACGGAAAGCTTCATGCTCAGGGATACATGTGTCTGTAACACGGTTTAATCCTTTTTCTAATAAAGCCCACTCATCTTCTGGAGTTAAATCACGGTAGTTAGGAACTCTCTCGTAGTGAGAATGTGCTACTAAATTCATGATATCTTCTTCAAGATTCGCGCCTGTACATGAAATAATATGTACTTTGTCTTGTCTAATTACTTCGGCAAAAATTTTACCAATTTCAGCTGTACTCATTGCGCCAGCCATACTCACAAGCATCTTTGCGCCATCAGCTAATTGCTGTTCGTATGCTTTTGCAGCATCTACTAATGAAGCAGAGTTAAAATGCAAATAATGTTTTTCAATAAACTGACTGATTGGTCCTTTCATTTCTTTTGTTTTTGTTTTTTTTTGAATTAAAAAGTTTAACCTTTTTTGGATGTTAATGCAAATTAAGAATTTTCTAAAGATATCTATTACTTAATCTGACGTTTTTTTTACAACTTTTTTTTATATCCTAAAATCTTCAAAACGTCATCTGAAGTCTGTTGTTCTGAGAATACCTCAGTTGCTAGAATTCCGTTTTCGTCTCTATCAATTAAAATATGTTTTGGTTGCGGGATTAAACAGTGGTGTAAACCGCCGTATCCTCCAATTGTTTCTTGATAAGCGCCAGTATTAAAGAAACCGATATATAAAGGTTTTTCTTTGCTGTACTTTGGCAAATAAATGGCATTCATGTTTTGTTCAGAATTGTAATAATCGTCACTATCACAAGTAAGACCTCCTAACAGAACCCGTTCGTAAGTATCATTCCAGCGGTTAACCGCAAGCATAATAAAACGTTTGTTTATAGCCCAAGTATCTGGTAAAGTGGTAATGAAAGAGGAGTCGATCATATTCCATTTTTCTCTATCATTTTGTTGTTTTTGATACAAAATCTGATAGATTGCACCACCGCTTTCGCCTACTGTAAATGATCCAAATTCCGTAAAAATATTTGGAACATCAACTTCAGCTTCATCACAAGCAATTTTAATTTGATTGATAATTTCATCAATCATATATTGATAATCATATTCAAAGGCAAGTGAATTCTTGATTGGGAAACCACCACCAATGTTCAAACCATCTAGAGTAGGGCATTCCTTTTTAAGAGCAATGTACACTTTAATACATTTTACAAGCTCATTCCAGTAATATGATGTATCGTTGATTCCGGTGTTGATAAAGAAGTGAAGCATTTTCAATTCTAATTTATCATTCTCCTGGATCTGTTTTTTATAGAAAGAAACGATGTTTTTGTAACCAATTCCCAATCTGGAAGTATAAAACTCAAATTTAGGCTCTTCCTCGGCAGCAATACGAATTCCTATTTTAAATTTCCCTTTAATTTCCGCTTGAAGTAAATCTAATTCTTCGTAATTGTCAATAATCGGAATAGTATTTTTATGTCCGTTATTAATCAATCTACCAATATTACTAATGTATTCGTCTCTTTTGAAACCGTTGCAAATTACATAAGTACTTTTGTTGATTTTTCCGTTTTCCAGTAAATTCTCAACAATATTAACATCAAAAGCTGATGAAGTCTCAATATGAATATTGTTTTTAAAAGCTTCATTCATAATATATTCAAAATGAGAACTTTTTGTACAATAGCAATAAAAGTATTTTGCGTCGTATTTATTCTTTTCCATTGATTTTCTGAACCAAGCTTTTGCTTTATTGATGTTTTCAGAAATCTGAGGAAGATAAGTAAACTTTAATGGCGTACCATATTGCTCAACCAATTTCATTAAATCAATATTATGAAATTGTAAGTTGTCTTTGTTTAATTTAAATTCTTCTTGTGGAAAATAGTATGTTTGATTTATTAGATCCGAATATTTTGTATTCATTTATATGTCAACTTTTAGAGATTGTAATTTTTGTTTTTAACTTAGGTATTATGGTACTAAATCTTAAATTCAAACTCTAATATTGGCAAATATAATCTGCAGTTTTTCGTGCTCGGCTTTGGAACATTGGAAAACATCAAAACACAGCGGACTTTTACTATTGTAAAAACGATTCAATATTCTTAATAAAGAACTGTTGAGACGGTTTCTGTAAGAGCTAAAGTGCCTTTGCTGCTTGTTTGTTTTCATGGGGCAAATGTAAAAAATAAAATATACCAAATGCAACGCTTTCGATTAAAAAAAGTTTAAGATTTATAATCTTGAAACGCGTCTAGAATTAATTTATTTTCAACGGATTGGTTAATTTTTATTTTCCCGATTCCTTCAATCAATGCAAATTGAATTAAACCGTATTCATTTTTTTTGTCGTGAATCAGCAATTCTAAGATCGGATCAATGTCATTTTCTTCAAAAATAACATCGTCATAAATGCCTTTTATAATAGTTTTGATTTCTCTATATTCTTCTTGAGAAATTAGATTTTTCTTTAATGAAATATAGCTTTCTAAAATCATTCCAACAGCTATTGCTTCTCCGTGAAGAAGAGTAGTTTTTTCTTCGCTTTCTAAAAAATATCCTTCGATAGCATGACCTAAAGTATGTCCGAAATTCAAGGCTTTACGGATATTTTTCTCAGTAGGATCCTGAATTACGATTTCATTTTTAATTTCGACAGAACGGTAAATCAATTGATCTAACTCATCAAAAACAATAGATTTTAAATCTGAAAATTGTCTCCAATAAGGCGCATCGTAAATTAAACCGTGTTTCAGCATTTCTGCCAAACCAGAACGCATTTCTGTTTGTGGTAAAGTTTCAAGATATTCGGTATCAATTAATACCATTTGTGGCACATTTATTACGCCAATCTGATTTTTAAGATTACCTAAATCAACTCCAGTTTTGCCTCCAACAGAAGCGTCAACCATAGATAATAAAGTAGTAGGAACATTGATAAAATCTACACCTCTTTTAAAAGTAGAGGCCACAAAACCACCTAAATCGGTAACAACGCCACCGCCGACATTAATAACTAATGTTTTTCTGTCTGCTCCAAGTTCTGTTAGAATATTCCAGATTTCGATACAGGTTTCTATATTTTTATTTGCTTCTCCAGCTTCAAATTCAATAATTTCGATTGCTAAGTCAGTCTCTAAATTTGGTATAAACTTAGGAAGACAATATTCATTGGTCTGATCGTCAACAATTATAAAAATATTTGAGTACTTATTTTCTCTCAAATGTTTATTTAAAGCTTCGTAAGCATTTTGGTTGAAATGCACGAGATAATTATTAGCCTGAATAGATTGCATATTTCTTTAGTTAATTGAAAGTGCAAAATAAGGCTTTTTTAGCTTAATATTATTCACGTTTTAGCTATTATTTGTCGAAAAAAGATCTCTTTAAAATCGAAATAAATAGTAGCTTTTTCTATTGAATTTTAATTGCAAAGTTTGGTAACTAAATTAGCAGCATCAGGATAGTTTTTGTTTTTTGAGATAGTCAAGTACTTACATGCATTATCTTTTTCATTTTGCTTTAGATAACAAACTGCAAGAAAATATTCTGTTTTTCCATCATTTAAACCTGGATACTTCAAGGCATTTACTAGATAATTAATTGCTTTTTTAAAGTTTCCAGTTTTTAGATAATAAAAACCTACATTCTGAGATGCGTAGATACTTTTTGGATCTATTTTTAAAGCTTTTTCATATTCTATTAAAGCTTGATCAAATTTCTTTTCTTCTTCAAATTTTTGACCTTTTGTAATATAATCTGCAATTAACAAATCATTATCTCGCTTTTTAAATTGGTTTTGACCGTTATTATTGTAGGCTCGAGAAATCAATTGTTTTGCCGGCAGATAGTTTTTGTCTCTCGAGATATTAAAATATTTCCAAGCGTTGGTTTTATCATTTTCTTTTAAATAACAAATACCTAAGAAAAACTCAGTCTTTCCATCTTTTAAGTTCGAGGTTTTTAACGCATCTAATAAAGAAGTTATAGCTTTCTTATTTTGACCTTGTTTTAAATAATTGAATCCAATATTTTGTGATATGTAGGTATTTTTAGGATCGATTTTTAAAGCATTTTCATAAGATTTCAATGCTTTTACCAACTCTGATTTTGCTTCAAAATTTTGTCCTCCCTGAAGATAGGACGCAATTAAAAACTCATTTTTCTTTCTTAGCAAAGAGGTGTCATTAGGGATTTTCTTTAATCCTTGATTAACAAAATTAAGCAGTCTTTTTGGAGTAGCACCAGTTCTTTGTAAAACCGTTGCTACAGATACCCATTCTTGAGGCTCATTTCTGTATTGAGAGAATAACTTATGTTCTTTAAGTAGTTCAACAGTATCGTTTTTTGTTACCGAATAGTACATTGCAGATTTATATAACGCATAATTTCTTGGTCTCAAATAAAACGCTTTTTTACTGTAAATATAAGCGCTGTCAATTTTACCTTGGCGGGAAGCAATTGTTTGCTTGTAAAACTCAATTCGTCCCGAATACGGATTTATTTTTGATGCTTTTGCAAAACAATTAAGAGCTTTTTTAAAATTATTTTCGCGGATATAATATATTCCAGCATATTCATAAAAAGACTCTGATGTATTTAAAACATTAGGATAAGCTGGAATTCTCTCCACAACTTCATCACCTGTTAAAAGACGGTCTTTTTTGTCACTGTTATTTATATCATCATTAGATATTAAGTATTCTAAATTTGAAGCTTTGTAAATTAAAAATGAGGAATACGTTGTTACAATTGCAGTTACAATTAGTAGTGAACATATTATTTTTACGCCAATTTTACGGGGTTCAATTAAAAATTCCTTTGAATGATTTATTACAGTAAATGCAAGTAATAATGCGAAAAATATTTGCATTGTTGGTCTGTACATTGGAAAATTGAACAAGGAATCCAGACCGTAAACAACAAGAATTAAAAGTGCTAAAATTGCTAATTGTTTTTTATTTTCATCACTAGATTTTGAAAAATAAATTTTTAAATTGTTGATTAACAAAATAATAAAGAGAGATATATAAACCAAACCATTAATTACTCCGGTCTCAGACATTATTTCTAAAAAATCATTGTGAGTGTGTAATGAAACAGTAGAATCATCATAAAATGTTCTTTCATACGGAATTGATTCAACTTGATAATTTCCAAGACCAATACCCGTAAGAGGATCTTTTTCTATTAAAGTAATTGCATTTTTCCAGAAAAAAAGTCTCGCATTTGCTGATTCATCGTGCGTATTGATCTGGTTGATTCTATTTTCTATTGAGACATATCTTGATTTATCTTTTGATTTTTCAAAAATCGAATTAGAAAATAATAACGCTGTTAATATTGGAATTAAAATATACAAAACTTTAGAAAGTACCGCTCTTGTAAAAGAGAATTCTTTTAGCAGATAAACGATATAAACTAGATATATTACAAATAAATTAATTAATGCAGTTCTCGCTCCTGTTAAGAAAATAACTGAAGTTACCGAGAATAAAGCCAACACTAAAAACCATTTTTTATATTTTTTGAAGTGACTAATTCCAAGCAAAATAAAAGGAACTTTAATACTTAAACTTGCTGCAAGGATATTTATATTCCCTGTATTTCCTTTCATACTTGATAATAGATCTATAATCGAAATGTGTCTAGGAATAATTATAAAATGACATAACTGCTGCCATGACTGAAGAAAAGCACTAATCGCGACGATAAATATTATTTTATAAAGTAAAGCCAGCTTGTCCTTTAGAATAATTGAAAGATTGACAAAAAGACAAAATGTAATGGATATTTCTGTAATTTTTGTCAGTACTAATGAAATGTTCTTAGCTGAAAAAAAAGATATAGAACAAAGTACTAAAAACAAGAGATAACATCTAAACACATAGCTCCTCTTTAGTATAGATAAGCTATCAGCAATTAATTCTGTATTGAAATAAAAATAAATTCCTGTAATTAAATTGATAAATGCGAGATATAGAAATTGAGGATTTATAATTTCTAAACTTTTGAAATACGGCATAAAATCAATTATCAAAAGTAAACAGATAAATAAAAGAACAATGAAATCTGGAATAACATTCTTTCTTTTAGTATCGTTTAAAATGCTGCAAATAGTATCGTTTTTCATTGTGATCTTATTTTTTTGCAAAAATAACCATAAACTAGGTAAAATCCTACTTTATTAACCTGAATTTATATTTTTGCAGTTGTCAAATTAAAAAAATATCATCGTTTTTTGTGAAGAATATTCAAAACACTATATATCTTTGCATCAAAACTTAACTTAATGGAAAAAATATTCGATAACACCCAAGTTGCATTTTCACTTAAAAGCGATACTGAACTTGACAGGGCTTATTTTCTTTTTAAAATGATTGACAGCGAACCATTGGTACGTATTGGTACTGCTGTTACCAATTTTGCTATCAAGGCGCATCTTCCGGTTGAAGGATTAATTCGTGCTACTGTTTTTGATCATTTCTGTGGCGGTGTTAACGAAAATGACTGCTTAACTGTAGTTGATAAAATGTTTACCAAAGGTGTATCGTCTGTATTAGATTATTCTGTTGAAGGTAAAGAAGAAGAAGCACAGTTTGACGCTGCTTTGGAAATGACGCTGAAAACTATCGAATTTGCAAAAGAACGTTTAGCTATTCCTTTTGCAGTATTTAAACCAACAGGTTTAGGCCGTTTTGAATTGTATGAAAAACTTGGAGAAAAACAAACGCTTAATCCTGCAGAACAAGAAGAATGGAATAGAGTGGTAGCACGTTTTGACCAAGTGTGCAGCGAAGCGCATAAAAAAGATGTAGCGCTACTAATTGATGGTGAAGAAAGCTGGATGCAGGATGCAGCCGATGATTTGGTTACCGAAATGATGCGTAAATACAATAAAGAAAAAGCGATTGTTTTCAATACTTTACAAATGTATCGTTGGGATCGTTTGGATTACCTAAAAAGACTGCATGACATTGCGAAAAAAGAAGGTTTCTTTATTGGAATGAAATTAGTTCGCGGCGCTTATATGGAAAAAGAAAATAAGCGTGCAGAAGAAAAAGGATATGTGTCGCCAATTTGTGTTTCTAAACAAGCTACTGACGATAATTATGATGCAGCAGTAAACTATATGTTGGATCATTTAGAAACAATGTCAATTTTTGCAGGAACTCATAATGAGTTAAGTTCATATAAACTTATGGAAATGATGGCGCAGAAAGGGATTTCTAAAAATGACAACAGAATCTGGTTTGGACAATTGTACGGAATGAGCGATAACATTAGTTACAACTTAGCCGAAAACGGTTATAACGTAGCCAAATACCTTCCGTTTGGACCAGTAAGAGATGTTATGCCATACTTAATTCGTCGTGCAGAAGAAAACACTTCGGTTGCTGGACAAACTAGTCGCGAATTATCAATGATTAAAGCAGAACGTAAACGTAGAAAAGGGAAAGAATAATTTTTTTTAGTCTCAGTTTACGGTCTCAGTTTACAATTATAAAAAAACTCCAATCACAAGATTGGAGTTTTTTATTGGAATTTGGAATTTCAAAAATTGGAATTTGAATTTAAGAGTTACTAAACTGCAAATTGCTTAAGTTTTTATAAATACCGTTTTCTAAGTTTATTAATTCCTGATGTGTTCCTTCCTCAGATATTTTTCCGTTATCTAAAACTAAAATTTTATCAGCATTTCTAATTGTCGAAAGACGGTGGGCAATGATAATGCTTGTTCTTCCTTCCATTAAAACTTCAAGCGCTTCTTGAACTAATTTTTCACTTTCACTATCTAAAGACGAAGTTGCTTCATCTAAAATTAAAATACTTGGGTTTTTAAGCAATGCTCTTGCAATAGCGATACGCTGGCGTTGGCCCCCTGATAATTTAACGCCACGTTCTCCAACCAATGTTTCGAATTTTTCAGGAAATCCTTCAACGAAATTGAAAGCGTTTGCTTGTTTTGCAGCAACAATAATTTCTTCATCCGTTGCATCTGGTTTTCCGTAAGCAATATTCTCTTTAATTGTACCTCCAAAAAGAATTACATCCTGAGGCACAATACTCATATTTCCGCGAAGATCTTCTAGATCGTAATCGTAAATGTTTTTTCCGTCAACTATTATTTCTCCTGATGTAATATCATAAAAGCGTAATAACAAAGAAGAGATAGTCGATTTTCCGGCACCACTTGGTCCGACGATGGCTATTTTTTGTCCAAATTCTGCAGTAAAATTAACATCTTTTAAAACTTGGATTTCTTTTCTTGAAGGGTAACTAAAAGCTACATTTTTAAATGCTACATTTCCTTTGATTTTTTCAATAGGAGAAGTTTTTACATTGGCATTTATTTCTTCTGGAGTTTCTTCTAATAATTCAAAAACACGCTCTGTTGCTCCAACTGCCTTTTGAATCTGCGCATACATTTCGGCAATTCCACCAAAAGATGCTCCAATGAAAGTTGTATATAAAACGAATGAGATTAAATCTCCAACACCTTCAACTTCACCTTTAATGGTTAATGTGATTCCGTACCAAACTACTGCTACCACACATCCGAAAAGGCACAGAATAATAAATGAGGCAAAATAACCTCTATATTGTCCGCCTTTTATGGCAATTTTTACAATTTCTCTAATTTTGTTTTTGTAGCGCTGAATTTCGTACCATTCGTTTGCAAATGCTTTTACATTACTGATTCCCTGCAAGGTTTCTTCAACAATAACTTGACTTTCGGCTACTTTATCCTGCGTTTTTTTTCCGTATTTACGAATAAATCTTCCAAAGATTACCGCTGCTATTGCTACAATAGGCACAATTGCCAGCATCATAAAAGTCAATTTTGGACTAATATTTCCTAAAATGATGAAACCTCCAATTATTAAAATAAACTGACGTAGGAATTCTGCAATTGTTGTACTAAATGTGTCTTGCAATTGCGAAATATCGGCACTAATTCTACTATTTAATTCGCCAACACGTTTTTGAGAATAAAAAGACATGGGTAATTTAATCAGGTTTTCATACAACGCAAAGCGAATGTTTGAAAGTGAGTTCTCTGTAAAATTCACAAATAATGAAATTCTGAAAAAAGAAAAAATAGCCTGAAGAATCAAAATTGCCATTAATCCCATTGCAATTTCGTTTGCTCTTGAGAGATCTTTATTGGTAACGCAATCAACCAGCATTCCCATTAATTTAGGAAAGGCTAGGGCAGTGGCGCTTGTTAAAAAAAGAAAAATCAAACCAAGGAAAAATTTCCATTTATGGTTTTTGGCGTATTTAAAAATTCTGAGTGCTTTTTGAAGGGAATTAGAGTTTAATTTAGCTTTCGGTAAATCGTTTTCTTGAAATCTTGCCATTTGAATATACAATTAAGATAAGCAAAGGTATAACTATAGCGAATCAATACAAAGATATTCGGCCGAATTAGCTTTAGAGTATTTGATTTTTAACTAAAATTTACAAATCGAACTTTTTTTATTTTATTAATGCACTGAAAAATAGATTTCTAAATGTTTTATTGAAATTATTTTAAACTTTTTTGTATATAATGCTTGGAAATACAAAATCTAGCAGTATATTTGCACTCGCAATCACAAACGATAGCAATCTAGTAAAATAGGGCGATTAGCTCAGCTGGTTCAGAGCACCTCGTTTACACCGAGGGGGTCGGGGGTTCGAACCCCTCATCGCCCACCAATTTTAAACAACCTCTAAAGTCTTTTGATTTTAGAGGTTTTTGCTTTAATACACTTTATGAGTTTTATTGTTTACATTTTGTTTAGCGAAAGCAAAAATAAGTTCTATATTGGTTTCACTTCCAATTTAGAAAAAAGAATTATTAGACACAATCAAAAAAGCAAAGGCTTTACAGGAAATACAAATGACTGGAAAGTAGTCTACACCGAAAAGTACGAAACCAAAGAACTCGCGCACAAAAGAGAATTACAAATTAAGTCTTGGAAAAACAGGATTAAAATTCAAGAACTAATCAAACAAAAAAATTAGCTCAACTGATTCAGAGCATTCCGATTTTTCATCGGAAGTGGTCGGGTGTTCGAACCCCTCATCGCCCACAAAAATCCAAAAACTCCAAAGTCTTATGATTTAGGAGTTTTTTTATGCTTCAAAAGTATTTGAGTACTAATACCTTTTATATATGTTCAATGCAATTTTTCCATTACCTTTTTAAATTCAATTGCAAATTCATTGCTATTAAACCAGTTTTTTTGTTCCAAATGCTCCAAGTGTTGTTTCATTTTATAATATGAAACATAAAAAAGTTCTAAGATTAGATTTGATGCCTTAAATTTATAACTGCCTTAAATTTTAAGCAAAACTTACTTAATAAATAAATTAGACCAAAAACTTAATTTTTATGAAAGTACAAATCCGCCTTTTATTGTTCTTGTTTTTAAGTAACTCTTTTATTAGTAACGCTCAAGATGTTCTGCCTTTTCCAACAGCTCCCTCAGCCAGTAAAGCAGGTGCAAGTATGGCAGAGTCTGTTCATAAACGCCGAATTGAGAAATCGAATCTTCCTGCCGATGCTCCAAATATCATTATTATCTTGATAGATGATGCTGGACCAGGTTTGGCAAATACCTTTGGAGGAGAAGTAAATACACCTGTGCTGACTAAATTGGCAAATCAGGGAATTTCTTATAATAGATTTCACTCAACAGCAATGTGCTCGCCGACACGAGCTTCTTTGCTAACGGGGCGAAATCACACCAGAGTAGGATCTGGACAAATTACAGAGTGGGCAAATGATTGGGATGGTTTTAGCGGACTTATTCCTAAAACTTCCGCAACAGTGGCAGAAGTTTTAAAGAATTACGGATATAGCACTTCTGCGTTTGGTAAATGGCATAATTCTCCGCCTTTGGAAACCTCTAAAGTTGGACCATTTGATTTTTGGCCAACAGGATATGGTTTTGAATATTTCTATGGGTTTCTAGCTGGAGAAACTTCTCAATACGAACCAACATTAATAAAAAATACAACCTACGTTTCACCTCCAAAAACGGCAGAAGAAGGCTACCATCTTACAGATGACTTGGCCGATAATGCCATTCAGTGGATGCACGATCAAAAATCTGTAAATCCAGATAAGCCTTTTTTTATGTATTGGGCTCCTGGCGGTATTCACGGTCCACATCAAGTAAACAGCAAGTGGGCTGATAAATATAAAGGAAAATTTGATGACGGATGGGATGAATATAGAAAGCGTGTATTTAAAAGAGAAAAAGAATTGGGTTGGATTCCTGATAACACAAAACTTACTGAAAGACCATCAAATATGGCGGCATGGAGTGACATTCCAGAAAGTGAAAAACCTTTTCAAAGAAGGCTGATGGAAGTTTTCGCCGGATTTGGAGAACATACAGATTATAATGTAGGAAGAATTATTGATGAATTAGAAAAAATGGGAATTGCAGACAATACCCTTATTTTCTATATCTGGGGCGACAATGGTTCTAGTTCCGAAGGACAAAACGGAACCATCAGTGAATTGTTGGCTCAGAATCAAATTCCAACAAAAATTGAAGATCATTTACGAGTTCTAAATGATGAATTAGGAGGTTTAAATGCTTTAGGAAGTCCAAAAACTGACAATATGTATCATGCTGGCTGGGCTTGGGCGGGTTCAACGCCATTTAAAGGAACTAAATTATTAGCCAGTTATTTTGGAGGAACACGTCAGCCAATGGTTGTTTCTTGGCCTAAAAAAATAAAAGCGGATAAAACTCCACATTCTCAATTTCATCACGTAAATGACATTGTTCCTACAATTTATGAGGCATTACAGATAAAAGAACCTAAAAAAGTAAACAACTATGATCAGGATCCTATCGACGGAGTTAGTATGGTTTACACATTTAATGATGCTAAAGCAAAAGATCAAAAACATACTCAGTTTTTTGATGTAATGGCAAGTAGAGGAATTTATCATGATGGCTGGTTTGCAAGTACTTTTGGTCCGAGGGTTCCGTGGATGACGGTAACGCCTGGAATAGATAAATGGACGCCTGAAAAAGATGTTTGGGAATTGTATAATATCAACGAAGATTTTAGTCAGGCAACTGATTTAGCACAGAAAAACCCAGAGAAATTAAAAGAGTTACAAACTTTATTTATGGAGGAATCTGTTGCCAATAAAAATATGCCTATCGGAGGCGGATTGTATGTTTTATTGCATCCAGAAGCCATTAAAGCTAATCCTGCAACAGAATTTAATTATACTGGAAGTATGACCCGATTGCCAGAATTTGATGCTCCAAGAATTGGATATAATTCAAATAAAGCTACAATTGATTTAAACGTTTCTGAAAATGCAAATGGCGTTTTGTTTGCTATGGCGGGTTATGCTGGAGGTTTGACTTTGTTCGTTGAAAATGGTGTTTTAAATTATGAATACAATTTGTTCGAAATACAAAGAACCAAATTAAAATCGAAGTCAAAATTACAGAAAGGGAAATCTACTATTGAAGTTCTTTTCAAAAGAATTCCAAATACAGAAAGTCCAAAATTAAGTGGGGCAGAAGTCACTATTGTTGTAAATGGTAAGGAAGAAATAAAAGGAACTGTACCCACAATTATTAATTCAGGTTTTTCGGCCAATGAATGTTTTGATATTGGAACAGATTTGGGTTCACCTGTGTCGCAAGCTTATTATGAAAAAGCTCCATTTAAATTTAATGGTACAATTGAAAGTGTAAATATTAAATATTTAAAATAATAATTGTGTTCTTATTTTTTCAATTAACAGCTTCTTTAAATACTTTTAAATAATTAATAAGAAATGCAAAAAAACTCCTTAAGAAATTGAGGAGTTTTTGGTTTTAAATCTAATTCTTTAAATACTAATTCAATATGACTAAACTTTTTTTAGATTATTCAAGCCTTTCTTTTAAAATTTTATCAAAATCAGTTCCTAAATATTCAATCAAACCACCAGAAAAATGACAAAAATAAAGTTCTCCATTTTTATCATTTTCTTTTATTGTAATTATTCCATAGTCAAATTCAACTAAATGAAAATAATTTCCATCATCTAAACCAGTTTTTTGTACTTCAGATATCCCTAAAATTCTAAAATCATTAAATTCTAAACCCTCAGATTGTTCAATAATTTCTATATAAGTATTTGGAAGTATGGAGTCAATTTTTCGTTTAAAGAACTCAATTTGCTTTGGAATTAAAGGTAAAAATGCTTTTTTAACTGGTCTAAATTGTGAAATTTCCTTTATAATACCATTAAAATCAGGAATTTTTTTAAATTCTTTTTTCTCGATAGTAATTGAAACTTTCTCATGTGGATCATTATCGATCTTTTTACTTGTTATTTGAATATTTTTTGCTTTTTGAATATGTTTCGGATTTGGTCTAATTTTCCATCCCCAAATTCTACCATTGTAGCTATCAAATTCGATACTATATTTTTCGTTATTTACTTTAAATCTTATTGTTGCTATTTTATTTTCATCTCTTCTTGGATATCTTAATTCAGATGACATTTTTCCATCTTCATACAATTCTAACGACATGCTTTTGTCCCAGTATTGACGCCATTTCCTTTTATTTTCAAAATATTCAAGTTGACTCTTAATCTTCAGGGATAAATCATTATCAAACATTGATAATAAAATATCTAAAAGCTCCTTTTCAAGTAACGAATATCCTTTTTTATTGAACTTTGGTCTTCTAATTTGAATTAGAATAAATGCTAATACAAAATATAAAATAATTAGACCTACAATAATACTGAATATAATTACAAATATTTTTGTCATTAAATTAATAGATTTAAAGAATGTAGTTTAAGGTAGATTACATATATATAATATTACCACTAGATTTTAATATAATAAAATTTTTAAAAAGCAAATATAAATAAAAACAGAGGTAAAAACTTACACTATTAAAAGAGATTAACTTATTTAAAGTTTTTTTATGTTAGTAATTGGAGTCAGTTGTCTAGACCTTAGCCCAAATTAAAGCCCTTACATTTAATTAACTTTTTCATACCATTTTAATCAATTTCAATGTTCAATGTAACAAAGCGTAGCTAACATAGACTTATGATTTAAAATTATTTAATTCATGAAAACATCTTTTAGAAAAACTTCTGTTATTATCTTATTGCTTACAATTGTAAATGGTTACAGCCAAAATAATAAAATAGAAAACAATCTAGATGTTTTATTTGAGAACTTACAACAGTCTAAAAGTTTTAATGGAAATGTTTTGATTGCCGAAAAGAACAAGATAATTTATGAAAAAGCTTTTGGGCAAGTAGATACAAATAAATTGAATCTATTAAATACAAAGTATCGTTTTCATATTGGTTCAATTGCAAAAGAATTTAATGCTGTTGGAATCATGATGCTTAAAGAACAAGGTAAATTGAATCTTGACGATGCTGTTTCTAAATTTCTGCCTGAACTTCCTTCTTGGGCTTCAAAAATTAAAATTATTCATTTACTGCAATACACCAGCGGACTTCCACAAATAAAATGGAAAGAAGTTAATCAGGATTCTGATAATATGGCTTTTTTAAAAAGTACTTTATCTCTCGACTTTGAGCCAGGAACAAAATACGATTACAATAATAACAATGTCTTTTTACAAAGGAGAATTATTGAAAAAATTACTAATATGTCTTTCGATACTTTTGTAATCAAGAAAATACTTCTTCCAATTGGTATAAAAAATGCTCTTGTAGATCCAGACGAAAAAGAAAAACTATTTGCAAAATCTTTCAATAATAAAGGAAAGCAAGATGCTCTTAAATACAATATTTCTGGCTGGACTGCTTTAAATTTGAAAGATTTTTACAAATGGTCAGAAGCTATAAATTCATTCAAAATTATTACGCCAGAATCTACAAACCAGCTTTTTATTCCTTTTTCTGAAGAGAGTCAGACGGGTCTTGGCGAAGGAAGTATTTTAAATGGAAAAGTCACAAAACATAGACACGATGGCACTGCGTTTAATTATCAGGCTTTAGTGGTAAGCAATCCTAATTTTACGATTATTTTGATGACGAATAACAAACAAAATAATTTAGACGAAATTAGTGATTCCATACAAAAAATACTGAAGCCATAATTAGGCTAGTCTATACTCTTTGGAAAACAAATTCATAACCATCAATTGTAGTTTTGAATGTATTATCTTCAAATTCATAAATAGATTTCTTATATAAAAACTGATTTGTTTGAAAGTGGTAATGATGAAAAAAGCCATCCTTTATTAGAACATTTGTTTCACATACATTTATTAAAAAAACAGCACCAGAATTGTAATCTCTGACTGTTGCTAAACAAATGAATTTATATAAATCATTCTCAAATTCCTCAATTTTTAATTCGATTTTTGATCCAATTGGCATCCAATCTGTCATATTGTAGTTTATCCTCAATTGTCCTGTCTCCATAATAGAAGTCCAGTTGCCAAGAAATTCACTTGGATTTACAATACTTAATTCATAAAAAGATTCAAACTTTAAACCATTTAAAATTGCGTTAAATATATCTGTTACATGTATTTTATTATCAAGTTCTTTATAAATTATTTTTCCTATTTTTTTATGATCTTGATTTTGAAATAATTTTGATCTTAATACTTGGTTCAGATCATTAGAGAGTAAATTAAATCTGTTTGATTTTATTGATTCGAAAATTTTGATGAAAGAAGCTATGTTTTCCTCATTTAAAGCAACATTTAAATCCAATTCACTAAAACTATATTTAATTTTTTCATCAAATACAGATAGTAATTTATTGTATTCAATTGGCATAGTTTCCTCAAATTCTACATTGTTTAACAACTCAAATAGAATTAAAAAAACAAAATTCTTTTTGTCAGTAAATGTTTGATCGAATATTTTTAATTTATTCATTTTTTGGTTTTAAAGTCTTGTTTATTCCAAGATAAATAGTTTTTATATTAAGCGAATATACAATCAATATAATAACCTAAAACACAGATGACATACAAAATTGTTGGAAATATTCCAGAAAAGTCCTAAATTACAAGAAATCAATTTTAATATGAAACAACAAAAAGACTGGTCAATAGACGAAATTCAGAATATTTGGCAATTGGTTTCAAAACTTCATGACGGACAAAAATATGGTGGCAGCAATGTAGGCGAAAGGGTAGAGTATCTCAATCACATTGGAAGTGTTGTTTTTGAAGTTTTCAACGCCATTCATCATACAGAAAATATGAATGCAGATTTGGCAATCAAGTGCGCAATGCTTCATGATACCATCGAAGATACTTCTCTAAATTTGGAAAAAGTACAGGATTTATTCGGAAATAATGTTGCTCAAGGTGTTTTGGCATTAACAAAAAATGAAAAAATCGAGAATTCTTACGAAAAAATGCTGGACAGTATAAAAAGAATAAAACAACAGCCAATAGAAATTTGGGCTGTTAAAATGGCCGATCGAATATGCAATTTATACGAACCTCCTTATTATTGGAACGACGATAAAAAGCTGAAATATATCGAAGAAGCTGAAACTTTATATGACGAATTAAAAGACGGGAATACTTATTTGGCAGAAAGATTAAAAAATAGAATTAAAGAATACCATCGTTTTATTAGTGTCGAAACTAATTGATTCATGAAACAACCTCCAAAATCACTTAATATTGGAGGTTGTTTTTTATTTAAAAGCTAAATCTTATTTTAAAACGTTATCGTAAATCTGATTAAGAAGATTTTGTCTCATTTTTGAATTTCTTTGGTCTAACAAAATAATGATTCCCCAGTTTTTTTCTCTGTTATAGCAAATAATAGAAGACTGTCCCATAGAATCACCAGATTTTAAATAAATGGTGTTTTTATCGTCTGTCGAGATTCCTAAGCCTAATCCCATTTCTCTTTTTTCGTCTTTATAATATATTTTTTCAGTAAGTACTGCCGCTTTTCCTACTGTTGTAGTCGTATTTAAAACTGCTTTTAAAAATAAAACCATGTCAGAGGCATTTGATTTTACTAATCCTGCGGGCGCTGTAATATTCCATTTTAAAAATTCTTGAATTCCGCCTTCAGGATTATGACCTGTAGTGATGTTTTTGACATCAAAATCTTTAGTAAACGTATTTTTCATCTTCAAAGCTTCAATCATTTTTTCGGTAATGATTTGATCATAACTTTTATGGTACAATTTTTCGACTATTTGACCAAGCAATGTATAACCAATAGTAGAATAGCGGTATTTACCGTAATCAATTAGAGCTGTACAATTGTTAATTAAAGCAATCAGCGTTTCCTGCGATACACTGCTTAAAGGTTGTTTGGGATCTTGCTCAATCAATTTTCCAAAATCTAAGTCTGGCAAACCAGATTGATGAGAAGCTAAATCTGAAATTCGTATTTTATTTTTTAGGTTTTGATGCAAAACATATTCTTTAGGAATATAATTGTCTATAAAATC
The DNA here is from genome assembly GCF_946479975.1 of uncultured Flavobacterium sp. The sequence continues at coordinate 6,604 of NZ_CAMLIX010000021.1, read as the reverse complement.
ATCTGTCTTAATTTTATGCTCCAAAACTGCCTGCGCAATCAAATTAGAAGTCAAAATTTTAGTAATTGATGCAATTTCGAATAAGGAGTTTTTATCAATTTTAGATGGACTATTCGCATCCAAAGTACCGTATGAAGTGTAAAACTCTTTATTGTCTTTAATGAAGCCAAGGCTAATACCTACTTTAGGATTCTTTTGATAATTATCCTTTAGTATAGAGTCAATTTTTCGAGTGATATCTTGTCCAAAAGAAAGGTTACTTACTATTAATACTACTGCTAATAATTTTACTGAAGTTCTCATTGTGTCGATTTTAGGTTAAATATTTATTTCGATACAAATTTGTGAAATCAGCCTTTAGCAGGCGACCGAATAAAAGTAGTCGTACGCATTTATTCAAAAAAAAGGGTACGAATATTTTAAAAAGAGCGTTCGAATAGTTACAAAACACTCATAATCAAAGTAGTTTTTTTTATTTTTGAATTAATCTTCTTTAGTCAATCTATCCAATTCTTTTAGTAAAGTCGGCATTCGATATTCGCCGTTCATTTTTTCAACTAGAGAAAAAGCTTCATCCAAATCAATTCCGATAGAAGTAATGTACAAAGGTTTTTTACTGTCGCCTCTAAACAAGCTTTTTTTATTCTTTTCTATAGAAGCAAAGTTGGTTTTAGCAACGCCGATAATCGGAATTTCTTTATTTAGTTTTTCAAATAAATGACCTCCTAAACCATATTTTTTTTCATCGTCTAAATAGACAAAACCATCAACAATAATTGCTCGAATAACCGATAAATCAATCTTATTCAGCAAACTTAAAATACAAGGTAATTCTCTTTTATAAAATTCGCCAGGAATATATTCTGAGACATTATCAATAGTTTCAGTATAAACTTTAAAATTTTTGCTTTCATTCCATTCAGAGAATTCCAGACAAACTGTTTTTGCTTTTTGGTCAAAATAATACGTATCAAAAGCTAAGATCATAATTTTTAAAATGCTTGTTTATAATTTAATTATTGGTTTTAGATTTTGAATTCATTTTTCTAAGCTCCGTAAGAATGTCATTCAAAAATTGCTGCTGTTTATCATCATCCTTAAAATAGCGCTGATACAACACACTGCAACCTTCTACGTCAGCAATATTTACGTTATTAAAAGACCAATCATCTTCATTTTTTATTGTAATGTCTAAACCATCATTGCAACTTTGCCAAAGTTCTGTAAATTTTGTTTTTTTATCGGCACTTAGTTTACTAAAATCAGCATAAACAGAGTAACCGTGCATTTCCGAATTAAAAAACTTTTCGATCCAATAAACAGGAACACCGCCCCACATTATCGTCTGTCCTTCGGGAAGTTTTATACTAGTTAGTCTTTGCTCACTCATTTTATGATCTTGTTTTCCTTCAACAAAAAAATGTTCATTATAAGTAAGTCTTGTACCTTTTGGAATCCTAATTTTTTTAACCATCATAGCTTCTGTCGTAATAAAATAAGGATAGTTTGGAGAGGAGTTTCCGCCAGTCGGATTCATATTACCAACGCATCCTGCTAATAGTAAAGCAAATAAAAAGGTAAAAGGTTTTAATAATTTCATTTTCAATGTTTTTACTATTTTAATGAATAAAGCGTATTCATTTTTTCTGTTTTGATATGCCTATCAGAAACCGTGTTTGTATCTATCGCTTTCATTTCACTTTTATGCTAATATAGGAAATATCTTCAAATAGAAAGTTGACGAAAATGTTTAACTTAGTGATATAAAAAACTAATTCTATGAAAACGAAAATGATATGGGGAAATTTAGTTTCTTCTGATTTAAATAAAACAATCGAGTTTTATAAAGCTTTAGGATTTACACAAAATGGAAATGAAACAGAAGATTTGGTCAGTTTTATATTTGCTGAAAATAATTTCATCATTAACTTTTTTATTCCCAAAAGATTAGAAATTGCTTTGAAAGGAAACTTAGCGAATGCTAAATCTGAAAATGAAATTATCTTTTCGTTATCTGCAGACAGTCGAGAAGAAGTAGATCTTTGGTACAAAAAAGTACAAGAAGCTGGTGGTACCATCTTCTCTGAACCAGAAAATTTTGAAGTAGGTTACACTTTTGGTTTTGCCGATCCAGATGGTCATAAATTTAATTTTCTGTATTGGCCGGGAATGTAATTTCAATCTTGAATTATTTTTTTTTTGCCAAATGACAAATTTCCATTAAAAACTTATAGCTAACTTTCGTGCATGAAAGAATTAGTAGAATACATATTGCAGTTTGGCAGTTTAAATCAACAGCAGATTGATTTAATTTTCAGTAAGGCCGAAGAAAGAGAAATTAAAAAAGACGCTTATTTTTCTGAAGCTGGAAAAGTTTCTGTAGAAGTAGGTTTTATTGTAGACGGATTAATGAGAGTTTGCTATTACAATAATAAAGGCGAAGAAATAACGAAATATTTTATTGACGAAAATAATCTTGTAGTCGATTTAGAAAGTTTCCAAAACAGTATTTGTTCTTCTGCTTACGTGCAAGCAGTTACCGATTGTAAAATGATTGTTTTTTCTAAAAAAGATTGGGAAGAACTTCTTAATACCATAATTGGATGGGATATAATTGTTCAGAAAATCATCACCAAAGCTTTGATTCAGAAAGTCGCCAGAAGAAGTCCGCTGGTTTCTGAGGATGCTACAACGCGATATTTGTCTTTTATGGAAATGTTTCCTAACGTGATTAATCGCGTTCCGCTTTCCTATTTAGCTTCTTATCTCGGTATTACGCAATCTTCTTTGAGCAGAATTCGAAAAAATATTCGCTAAATCGCTTTTTGCCAAATGGCAAATGTTTTTGTTTTTAATCGATGCAACTTTGTAATCAATAATTTAAAAACATAAAAAATGGATTCAGTATTAATTACAGGCGCAAATAGAAGTATAGGTTTAGAGACAGCTAAACAGCTTTCAGAAAAAGGATTATTCGTTTATTTAGGAACCAGAAATCTTCAAAACGGAGAAGAAGTGGTGAATGAATTAACTCAAAATGGTTTTAAAAACATTAAAGCAATTCAAATTGATGTTACAGATTCTGAAAGTATTTTAAAAGCAAAAGAAATCATAGAGAAGGAGCAGGGAAAATTAGATATTTTAATCAATAATGCTGGAGTTTTAGGAGATTTTCCACAAGATGCATCTACAACTTCTGTAGAAAAAATTCAACAAACATTTGATACCAATTTCTTTGGCGTAATTAGAGTTACGCAGACCTTTATTGACCTGCTTAAAAAATCTAAAAATCCAAGAATTAGCAATATTACTTCTGGACTTGGTTCGCTGACTTTACACAGTGATCCAACTTGGAAATATTATGCCATCAAAGCTGTTGCTTATGTTTCCTCAAAAACTGCTTTAAATGCTTTTACTGTTACGCTGGCTTATGAACTAAAAGATTTAGGTTTTAAAGTAAATGCTATTGATCCAGGTTATACTGCAACAGATTTCAATCATCACAGCGGGCCTGGAAGTGTAGAAAGTGCAGCTAGTTTTATTGTAAAACATACTTTAACAGATGAAAATGGACCAAGCGGAAAATTCTTCAGTAATGATATTGAAGACGAAAGCGAACAAAGTCCGTGGTAAAAATAAATAACTCCAAAAACCTTAAACCCTCAAAAATCTTATGATTTGCGAGGGTTTTTACATTTAAATAACGTGCTGTTTTAACGAAAAGTGGTAAATTGGTCCGAAATTCATCTGAATAGAAATTTTAAAAGAAAATACCCATGTCAATTACAACAGAAGCAGAATTAGCCGGAATGAAAACAGCGAGTGAAGCAGTAGCATTTACCTTAAAAGAAATGCGAAATTTTGCCAAAGCTGGTATGTCAACCAAAGAATTAGATGATTACGGCGGACAAATATTAAATGATCTGGGCGCTAAATCTGCACCGTATTTGACTTATGGTTTTCCGGGCTGGACATGCATTAGTGTCGGTAACGAATTCTGCCACGGAATTCCTTCTGAGAAAAGAATTCTTCAGGAAGGAGATTTAATTAACATTGATGTTTCGGCAGAATTAGACGGTTTTTGGTCAGATAATGGCGGTTCTTTTGTAATTGGATCTGATGTAAATGAACATCAAAAACTTGTTGAAGCTTCGAGACAAATTTTGCACAAAGCAATTGATAACATAAAAGGCGGCGTTCGCATTTCTGATATTGGTTTTTTAATAGAAACCGAAGCAAAGAAAAAAGGGTATAAAGTAATTAAAAACCTAACAGGACATGGAGTAGGGAGAAGCCTGCATGAAGCGCCTCACGAAATTGCCAATTACAGAGATCGTTTTAATGTGACAAGATTCAAAAAGAACTCTGTTGTCGCTATCGAAACTTTTATTTCTACCACTTCTACTTATGCAGAAACCTTGCAGGATGGCTGGACAATGGTAGGAAATAAAGGTGGTTTTATGGCACAGCACGAACATACCATTGTGGTGACAGAAGGAAAACCAATCATTTTAACTGAAATGAATGAAATCTGGAATTAGTTAAATTCAATAAAATAGAAAACTCCATTAGAAATAATGGAGTTTTGTTTTTTTTTCTATCTAATTTATTTTTGATTAAAAGCGGCAACTAACTTTTTATTTGCTTCTATAATTTCTTGAGGATTAATCATATTGGCGTTGAATATATAATCGTAGTTTTTATCTTTTGGCTTAAATTGGTTTACGCCATACGCTATACTGTCAGCAGGAATATTTTTTGTTATAATTGATCCCGCGCCAACAACAGAATTTTCGCCAATAACAATTGGACCCAAAATTTTGGCACCATCAGCTATAATAACATTTCTAGCAATAATTGGATTTCCAACATTTTCCCATTCGCTGGTAATTTTGTTGTATTTCAAATTCGCACCAATAGATACATTTTGAAATATAACGACGTTCTCACAGATTTTAGAAGCCACAATAGTACATCCGCGTGCGTGATGTGCAAACAAAACACTTTTGTCAATTTCAGCGCAATTTATTTCGCAACAATAAAACTTCTCTAATAAATTACCCGCAATTTGTTTTAAAAACCTGCTTTTTGAATGGCAATTGATTTGAATCAATTTAGTAAACATACTGATTTTAATTTCTCTTAAACTACTATTTTCATCTTGACTTCTAACTGACAATTTAGAATCAAGCCGGTTCCCAAAGCTCTATTTTATTACCTTCAGTATCCAGTATATGAACAAATTTTCCGTAATCATAGCTTTCAATATCATCCAGAATAGTAACTCCGTTTGCTTTTAGTTTTTCTACAAGACCTTCAATATTCTGAACGCGATAGTTGATCATAAAATCCTTTTTAGACGGTGAAAAATACTCATCTCCTTTCTTAAAAGGACACCATTGTGTTGATTCTATCTGTTCTGGGTTTTCCAAATTTCTAGATTCAAAATTTGCAGATCCCCAATCATTAATTTCTAATCCTAAATTTTTGACGTACCAATCTTTTGTTTCTTTCGGATTGTCGAGAAAAAAGAAAATACCCCCAATTCCTGTAACTTTTGGCATTGTTTCATTTGAATTATTTTCCATAGAACTAATTTTAAGGTTACTAAAAATGATATCGTTTTAGAAAATCTAAGGTATAAATAATTCTTGTATTTTAATTTTTTTAAGTTTTGAATTATATTTACATAAAAACCGAATTGGTGCTAAATAAAAATCAAATGCAAAACGAAAGAATATATAAATTGTTGTTTTCCAGCGTTTATCCTTTGTACATTCAAAAAGTAGAAAAGAAGGAGCGCAGTAAAGAAGAATTAGATGAAGTAATTAAATGGTTAACAGGATATAGCGACCAAGAACTTCAAGCACAAATTGAAAAGAAAGCAGACTTTGAAACTTTCTTCGCCGAAGCTCCAAAACTAAATCCCAACGCTTCTAAAATTACTGGAGTAATCTGTGGTTATCGCATAGAAGAAATCGAAGATCCGCTGGTGCAGAAAATCCGCTATTTGGATAAATTGGTAGATGAATTAGCGAAAGGAAAAAAGATGGAAAAAATTTTAAGAGAGTAATAAAACCCTCCAAAAGATAATTTGGAGGGTTTCAAATTTTAAACTCTTAATAAACCGCGGAATCCTCTTGCGGCGTAATACGAATCTGCTCCATTGTGATAAACAAAAACAGTATTGTATCTAAAATCAGAGAAAATTGCCCCGCCAAGTTTTCTTATTTCTGGTGGCGTCAAAATCCAGCTTGATGTTTTTGTGTCAAATTTCCCGAGTTTTTGTAAATCTTTATATTGCTCTTCGTTTAATATCTCGATTCCCATTTGCTGTGCCATATTTACAGCGCTGTCTGCGGGTTTGTGTTCTTTTCTTTTTTCAAGCGCTTCATGATCGTAGCAGACACTTCTTCGCCCTTTTGGACTTTCTGGAGTACAATCAACAAAAAGATATTCGTCTGTATTTTTATTGTAGCCAATAACGTCAGGTTCGCCTTCGGTTTTTTCCATTTCTTCAAGTGACCATAGTTTTTCTGGATTCGCTTTTAATTTGGCTTCAACTTTTGACCAATCGAGATCTTTATGGCGAGCTGTATTTTTC
>NZ_CAMLIX010000020.1 GCF_946479975.1 uncultured Flavobacterium sp. | reverse complement strand
GGAGTCCATGTGATTTCGTGATTGAATTTTTTTGCAATAGCATCAGATACTTTTACAGCTTCATTTATTACTTCTGGTCCGATTCCGTCTCCGGCTAAAAGGGCTATGTTAAATTTCATTTTTTGTTTTTTAAAAGTTTCTAAGGTTCTAAGTTTCTAAGTTTCTAAGGTTTTTTCCTTTTTTCCTTAGTTTTTATTTTAAAAGTCTAAGGTTTTGAGTTGCTAAGATCCTAAGTTTAAAGAAAAATCTTAGTTCCTTAGAATCTTAGCAACTTAGAACCTTAAGTAATTATATTAAGCATTTTCTGCGTTGCAATTATCGCTGCAACGGTTTGGTCTGAGTCTAATCCGCGGGTTTTGAATTCTTTTCCGTTGCTTGTCCATGTAATAATGGTTTCGCACAACGCATCAGAACTACTTCCTGGCGGAATTCTCACGGCATAGTCAATCAATTTTGGAAGTGTTAGTTTTTTGCTTTTGTAAATTTTAGATAAAGCATTCATAAAAGCATCAAACTGACCGTCTCCTTGTGCATTTTCTTCGATGATTTCTCCATTAAGATTTAAAGACAAAGTAGTCGACGGACGCATTCCTTTTGAGTGAACTAATATATAGGACTCGATTTTTATTTTTTCTTCGTAAGTATGGCTGTCCAAAACATCAGAAATAATGTATGGAAGATCTTCTTTTGTTACGGTTTCTTTTTTGTCGCCCAATTCGATAATTCTTTGGGTAACCAATTTCAAATCTTCCTGATTTAATTGTAAACCTAATTCCTGAAGATTTTTTTCGATATTGGCTTTTCCAGACGTTTTTCCAAGTGCATATTTTCTTTTTCTTCCAAAACGCTCTGGAAGAAGATCATTAAAATAAAGATTGTTTTTGTTGTCACCATCGGCATGGATTCCGGCGGTTTGCGTAAAAACGTTATCGCCTACAATTGGTTTGTTGGCTGGAATTCTGTAACCTGTAAAAGTTTCCACCAATTTACTTACGGTGTATAAAGAAGTTTCTTTTACATTTATATCTACTTGCGGTAAATAATCGTTGATTACGGCTACCGTACTTTCAAGTGGTGCATTTCCGGCGCGTTCTCCCATTCCGTTCACAGTAACGTGAAGTCCGTCGATTCCAGCTTTTATGGCTTCCATAACATTGGCAACACTCAAATCGTAGTCATTATGTGCATGGAAATCAAAGTGGATTTGTGGATATTTTTGTTTTATTTTCGAAATAAATTCAAAAGTCAAAGACGGAATTAAAATACCTAAAGTATCAGGAAGTAAAACCCTTTTAACAGGCTGCGTCGATAAAAACTCCAAAAACTGAAAAACATAATCGGGAGAATTTCGCATTCCGTTGCTCCAGTCTTCCAGATAAACATTGGTTTCAATGTTGTTTTCTTTTGCTGAAGCAATAATTTGAGCGATTTCTGAAAAATGTTGTTCTGGAGTTTTTTTTAATTGATGCGTTAAGTGATTCATTGAGCCTTTGGTCAACAAATTCTGCACTTTGGCACCAGCTCTTTTCATCCAGTCAATTGAAACTCCGCCGTCAACAAAAGTCAGAACTTCAATTCTATTGGTGTAGCCTTTTAATTCGGCCCAAGAAGTAATGGCTTTAACGGCATTAAATTCACCTTCGCTCACACGTGCCGAAGCAATTTCGATTCTATCAATATTTAATTCCTCCAACAACAATTGTGCAATGGTCAGTTTTTCTGCAGCAGAAAATGATACTCCCGAGGTTTGTTCACCATCACGAAGTGTCGTATCCATTATTTCAATTTTTCTTTTTTCCATTATTGATATTCTATAATTCTGAATTCTAATGTGATTTGACGCTGATTTTACGGATTCACTTTCGCAAAGACGCAGATTAACGCAGATTTTTACTTTAGCTAAAAAATAAAATCAATTTTTTCCGCGTCTTTGCGAAAGCAAATTTGTTTCATCCACGTTCAATTTTTTTGTTTAACTTATAAAGACCCGACAAGTTTCAAAAACCTGTCGGGTCTCAAAGGACTTAACCTGATTTTTTAGTAAGGAAGTTTATCGGCGAAAGCCACAATATCTTCTTTAATATTTTGTAAATAATCAATGTCGTCAAAACCATTGATCATATTATTTTTTTTGTAACCGTTGATCGCAAAAGATTCTTGCTCGCCAGTTGACAATAAAGTAATAGTTTGGTTTGGAAGATTGATTTCTAATTCTGTGTTAGGGTCAGCTTCGATAGCTTCAAAAATATTTTTTAAAAATTCTGGACTGATTTGCACTGGCAAAACACCAATATTCAAACAGTTTCCTTTAAAGATATCAGCAAAGAACGAAGAAACAACAGCACGGAATCCGTAATCGTAAACTGCCCAAGCAGCGTGCTCTCTTGAAGATCCAGAACCGAAGTTTTTTCCTCCAACCAAAATTTTTCCGCTATAAGTTGGGTTGTTTAAAACGAAATCTGCTTTTGGAGTATCGTCTCCATTATATCTCCAGTCTCTAAAAAGATTATCTCCAAAACCTTCACGTTTTGTAGCTTTTAAGAAACGAGCCGGAATGATTTGATCTGTATCTACGTTCTCAATTGGCAGTGGCACTGCACTGCTGGTAAGTATATTAAATTTATCGTATGCCATTTTTTGGAATTTTAGATTTTAGATTTTAGATTTTAGATTTCCTTTGAAAACGTAAAACATAACATCTAAAATATTTTGTTTTTAATAATGTTGTTAGTCAATTTTATTTGAAGAAATTTAGAATTCGATTACATCAGCAATCTAAAATCTAAAATCTTCAATCTAAAATTAAAAAAGCTCCCTTGGATCTGTTAGTTTTCCTGTAACAGCAGCTGCAGCAGCCATAATTGGACTTGCTAATAAAGTTCTTGAACCAGGACCTTGACGACCTTCAAAGTTTCTGTTTGAAGTACTTACTGCATATTTTCCAGCAGGAACTTTGTCATCGTTCATAGCTAAACAAGCAGAACATCCAGGCTGACGTAAAACGAAACCAGCTTCTGTCAAAATATCTAAAATTCCTTCTTCTTTAATTTGTGCTTCAACAACGTGAGATCCAGGAACTAACCAAGCGGTAACATTATCTGCTTTTTTTCTTCCTTTTACAATTTCAGCGAAAGCTCTAAAATCTTCAATACGACCATTGGTACAACTTCCTAAGAAAACGTAATCGATTTGTTTTCCAATCATTACATCGTCTTCATTGAAGCCCATGTAAGCCAAAGATTTTTTGTACGTTTCCTCACCGCCTTCAACTTCTTTAGCGTTCGGAATATGTTTGGTGATACCAATTCCCATACCTGGATTAGTACCATAAGTAATCATTGGTTCAATGTCTTCTGCTTTGATGTTTAACTCAGCATCAAAAACAGCATCGGCATCGGTTTTAAGTGTTTTCCAATATTCAACAGCTTTAGTCCAAGCTTCTCCTTTTGGAGCGTATAATCTTCCTTCAAGGAAATCAAAAGTAGTTTGGTCAGGAGCAATCATTCCTCCACGAGCACCCATTTCGATACTTAAGTTACAAACTGTCATACGACCTTCCATAGTCATGTTTTCAAAAACATCACCAGCGTATTCAGCAAAATAACCCGTTCCTCCAGAAGTAGTCAATTGAGCAATAATATAAAGTGCAACGTCTTTTGGACCAACACCTTTACTCAATTTACCATTTACGTTAATACGCATTTTCTTTGGTTTTGGCTGCATAATACATTGCGTAGAAAGCACCATTTCAACCTCAGATGTTCCGATACCAAAAGCAATCGCTCCAAAAGCACCGTGAGTAGACGTATGTGAATCTCCACATACAATAGTAGCACCAGGCAAAGTAATTCCGTTTTCAGGGCCAACTACGTGTACAATTCCATTTTTTTGGTGACCTAATCCCCAGTGCGAAATTCCGTATTCGTTTGCATTGTCTTCAAGTGCTTTTAACTGATTTGCAGATAAAGCATCTTCTACTGGTAAATGTTGGTTTATGGTTGGTGTATTGTGATCTGCAGTTGCAAAAGTACGTTCTGGGTATAAAACGTTAACGCCTCTTGATTTTAATCCTAAAAAAGCAACAGGACTTGTAACTTCATGAATGAAATGGCGGTCAATAAAAAACACATCTGGCCCATCTTCAATTTTACGCACAACATGTGAATCCCATACTTTGTCAAATAATGTCTTACTCATTTTTTATTTTTTTTAATTGTAATTTCTATAACCACAGCAATATTCCTGTTCATTATAATAGCAAAACAAAAGTAAAAAAAGATACAAAGGCGTCAATTTCGATATTTCATTATATACGATACCCAAACTAAATTACAAATTGCAAATGCGCTTTTGTAAACTAAAATTTGGAAGAAAAATGATTTAAAAATTGATTTTACTTTTCTTTTTCGGCTTTAATTTTCCTTAATTGTTTTTTGTTTTAATAGTTTGCAAATTTATCTCAAAACTGCTATAAAATAGAGTGTTTTATTTGAAAATATGTAACAAATTGAATAAAAAAAGTAATAATTGTTAGTTTTAATTTCTTTCTAAAGTAGTTGTTTTAGTTCTTTTTTTAAAGTTTTAAAGCTGTTTTATAAGTGTTATTTAGAATCGATAAACGAGCAAAATCTACGACATCCAAAAGGTGTATTTTTATGAAATTTTATAATTTTTAAGAGAAAAACTGACGATTAAATAAGAATGTTGTTTAGGGAAATTTTCCATTTTCTTTCTCCAAAAAAATCGTAAATTTGAATTCCTTCCACTTTTCATTTCACATTTTTGTATGTTGCATGTTGTCAATGTTTTATAATATGAAAATTTCGGAATTTGGAACTTAAAATTTTGATTTTTACAACTCTATGTATTTAATATTCGATACCGAAACAACCGGATTACCAAAACGCTGGGACGCGCCAATTACAGATTCTGATAACTGGCCTCGCTGTATACAAATCGCATGGCAATTGCATGACGAGATGGGAACGCTGATCGAACATCAGGATTATTTGGTAAAACCAGACGGATTTAATATTCCGTACGACGCCGAACGTATTCACGGAATTTCGACTGAATTGGCTGAAGCCGATGGAATTACGCTGGCCGAAGTTTTAGAGAAATTCAATATCGCGTTAAGCAAAACCAAATTTATCGTTGGTCAGAATTTAGGTTTCGACGTTAATATTATGGGAGCCGAATTCCATAGAATGGGAGTGGAATCTCAAATGAGTTCAATGCCGGTTTTGGATACGTGTACCGAAGTTACCGCATCGTTATTGCAACTCCCTGGAGGTCGTGGAGGAAGATATAAACTTCCGACTTTGACCGAATTACACGAATATCTTTTTAACAAACCTTTCGCAGAAGCGCACAACGCAACTGCCGACGTTGAGGCAACTACGCGTTGTTTCTTAGAACTGGTTAGAAGAGAAGTTTTTACCAAAGAAGAATTAGATGTTCCTAAAGAATATTTTAAAGAATTTCAAGAAAGAAATCCTGTAGAATTTCCTTTAATTGGTTTAAAACACATCAATTTAAAAGCGGCTTCTGATAAAATCAGAGAGCAGATTAAAGCTTTACAAGTTGATGATATACCAACAGTAGTTTCAGAAGAAGATAAAGCTGATTTTAAAGCGGCTAAATTTTCGCACTTACATAATCATACCCAGTTTTCGGTTCTTCAATCCACTATCGGAATTGGAAATATTGTTTCGGCTACAGCCAAAAACGGAATGCCGGCAGTTGCCATGACTGATACTGGAAACATGATGGGTGCTTTCCATTTCGTGAGCGCCGTTATGAATCATAATAAAGCAGCATCTGGAAAAAACAAAGCTTTGGTTGAAGCTGGTTCAGCACCAACAGAAACCGAAATCAAACCCATTGTTGGATGTGAATTTAATATTTGCGAAAATCATTTAGATAAAAGTAAAAAAGACAACGGTTATCAGGTTGTTTTGATGGCGAAGAATAAAGCCGGTTATCATAATTTGGCTAAAATGTCTTCAATCGCTTTTACAAACGGATTTTATTATGTTCCAAGGATTGACCGAAAAATCGTTGAGCAATATAAGGACGATATCATGGTTTTGTCTGGGAATTTATATGGAGAAATTCCGAGTAAAATCTTGAATATTGGTGAAAACCAAGCCGAAGAAGCTTTGATTTGGTGGAAGGAGCAATTTGGAGATGATTTTTATCTCGAATTGATGCGCCACAATCAGGAAGATGAAAATCGTGTCAACAAAACATTGATTGAGTTTTCGCAAAAGCATAATGTCAAATTAATTGCGACCAATAATACCTATTATTTAAATAAAGAAGATGCCAATGCGCACGATATTTTATTGTGTGTAAAAGACGGTGAAAAACAAGCAACGCCAATTGGTCGTGGCCGTGGTTACCGTTACGGACTTCCAAATCAGGAATACTATTTCAAGTCGCAAGACGAGATGAAAAAACTCTTTTCTGATATTCCCGAAGCCATTATCAACATTCAGGAAATTGTCGATAAAGTAGAAATTTATTCGCTTTACCGCGATGTATTGCTTCCTAAATTTGATATTCCGCAAGATTTTGTGGATCCTGAAGATGAAAAGGACAATGGCGTTCGTGGTGAAAATGCTTATTTACGCCACCTTACAATGGAAGGTGCCAAAAGAAGATATGGCGAAATTACCGAATCGATTCAGGAACGTTTGGATTTTGAATTATTAACGATTTCGAATTCAGGATATCCGGGATACTTTTTGATTGTACAGGATTTCATCGCCGAAGCTAGAAAAATGGACGTTTCGGTTGGTCCTGGCCGTGGATCTGCAGCGGGTTCTGCCGTTGCTTATTGTCTCGGAATTACGAATATTGACCCGATTAAATACGATTTGCTTTTTGAGCGTTTCCTAAATCCTGACCGTGTATCGATGCCCGATATTGATATCGACTTTGATGACGAGGGTCGTGGACGTGTAATGGATTACGTAATCAATAAATACGGTCAAAAACAGGTGGCGCAGATTATCACTTATGGTAAAATGGCAACCAAATCGGCGATTCGTGATACGGCGCGTGTATTGGACTTACCTTTATTTGAAGCCGATAGAATTGCAAAATTGATTCCGGGAATGATGCCGGGAAAATGGAATCTGGCACGTTTTCTTTCTGAATCAGAGGACGAGGTTAAGAAAGCATTAAAAGGCGCTGATGAATTTGAACTTGTAAAAGAATTAATCGCCATTGCCAATGAAGGGGATTTGGCTGGAGAAACCATTCAGCAGGCAAAAATTCTGGAAGGATCGATGCGTAACACGGGAATTCACGCCTGCGGGGTAATCATTACGCCATCGGATATTACGAATTACGTTCCAGTTACAACCGCAAAAGATTCAGATTTATATGTAACACAGTTCGATAACTCGGTTGCAGAAAGTGCCGGATTGTTGAAAATGGACTTTTTGGGTCTGAAGACCCTTACCCTGATAAAAGATACCGTTAAACTGGTAAAATACAGAACAGGAATTGATCTGGATCCTGATACTTTCCCGATTGATGACGAAGAAACGTATGCACTTTTCCAAAGAGGTGAAACAGTTGGAATTTTCCAATACGAGTCACCCGGAATGCAGAAATACATGAAAGATCTGAAGCCGACGGTTTTTGGAGATTTAATTGCCATGAATGCCTTGTATCGTCCAGGACCAATTGAATATATTCCGTCTTTCGTTCGAAGAAAAAACGGCGAAGAAGAAATCAAATACGATTTAGATGCTTGTGAAGAATACCTGGGAGAAACATACGGAATTACTGTTTACCAAGAGCAAGTAATGCTTTTATCTCAATCTTTGGCTGGATTTTCAAAAGGTGATGCTGACGTTTTGCGTAAGGCAATGGGTAAAAAGCAAATTGAAGTGCTAGATAAAATGAAACCTAAGTTTGTCGAGCAAGCTGCGGCAAAAGGTCACGATGCAAAAATTCTCGAGAAAATCTGGAAAGACTGGGAAGCCTTTGCAAGTTACGCCTTCAACAAATCGCACTCGACTTGTTATGCGTGGATTGCTTATCAAACGGCTTATTTAAAAGCGCATTATCCCGCAGAATATATGGCAGCGGTACTTTCGAATAACATGAACGATATCAAACAAGTTTCGTTTTTTATGGAAGAATGTAAACGTATGGGATTGCAAGTTTTAGGACCTTGCGTAAACGAATCGTACTATAAATTTACCGTAAACGACGATTATGCTGTTCGTTTCGGAATGGGAGCAATTAAAGGTGTTGGTTCTGGAGCTGTAGAAACGATTGTAGAAAATAGAAAAGACGGAAGATATAAATCGATTTTTGATTTGGCGAAGCGAATTGATTTGCGTGCGGCCAACAAAAAAGCGATTGAAAACTTAGCGCTTGCTGGAGGTTTTGATTCGTTTGAAGGGACAACCAGAGCGCAATATTTCCATGATGATGGTGACGGAATTACGTTCTACGAAAAAGCAATGCGTTACGGGTCGAAGTTTCAGGAAAACGAAAATTCATCACAGGTAAGTTTGTTTGGAGAAGCCAGCGAAGTGCAAATTGCTGAGCCAGTTGTACCACCATGTGAAGACTGGAGTACAATGGAAAAACTCGCAAAAGAGAAAGAAGTTGTCGGAATTTATATTTCTGGACATCCGCTGGACGATTTTAGATTTGAGATGAAATACTTCTGCAACGCTCGTTTAGAAGCTTTGAAAAGTATGAATGAATACGTAGGGAAAAATCTAAACTTCGCCGGAATTATCAATAACGTGCAGCATCGTGTTGCTAAAAACGGAAAAGGCTGGGCTGTTTTCAATTTAGAAGGTTATGACGAAAGTTATGAGTTTAAGATTTTTGGAGAAGAATATTTAAAATTCCGCCATTTCCTAATTCAGAACAATTTTGCTTACTTAAAAATTAATATAAAAGACGGCTGGGTGAATCATGATACAGGAAAAAAATCGGATCCGCGAATGCAGTTTGTCGAAATTCGTCAGTTGCAAGATATTTTAGAAGCTTTCTCTAAAAAATTAATTCTCTTATTAAATATTAAAGATTTACAGGCAGAATTTATTCATAGGCTGAGTCATCTATTTAGTGAAAATAAAGGAGAGAATTCAGTGATTTTTGAAATCATGGAATTAGAAAAAATAAAACGTCTCGTTGAGGTCGAAACGCCAACTGATTTTGAGGAAACTGAAGATGCTGTTTTTCAAGAAGAAAATGACAATGATGATGTTTTGATTGAAGACACCAAAATACAAGAAGTCAACGAGGTAGAAGAAATTAAAGTAGTAACCAAATTAACACTGCCGAGTAGACGAGTAAAGATCAAAATTTCTACTGAATTATTGCAGGAATTGGAGAAAATGCAGATTAATTTTAAATTGAACTAAAAATTTAACAGTTAAAATTTAGACACATGTTAAATTTTAATGTTAAAAATATGCACGCATAATAGTTTTTTAGTAATATTGTCCAAAATTACAACGATTTCGTTCCAAGTCTAACTTTACAAACTTAAGGATATGTTAAAAATAATCTAAGTTTGTATAAAACAATTAAATCAGAATTATGAAAAAGAACCTATTTTTATTAGGATTGTTAGTTTGCTCTATGGCTTCAGTAGCTCAGACAACAGAAAAAGCAGATAAACCAGAAAGTTGGTATTTTAAATTAGGTGGATCTTATTTTAATCAAACAGCTTCTACTGAGTTTCCAACTGTTGGAGGAAATGCAGCTTTAGATAGAACTTATGTAGGAGGAAAATTAGTTTCTGAAAAAAGTATTACAGGTTCATTTGGACAAGGTTTCAGAACTGGAATAACTGCTGGTTACCGTTTTTCAACACGTTTAGGAGTTGAATTGGGAGTTAATTATTATAGCAGTAATGATAAGAAAATGGCGCAAACTACTACTGATGCAATTTTTGTATCAGGAGGAAAACCAGTTTATAATTTTAAATCAGTTGGTGAAATTAAAGCTTTTGATGTAGCTCCTGCACTTGTAATGTTTTTAGGTGAAGCACATGGTTTTGAACCTTATACTAAAGTTGGTGTTTTAGTTCCGATTCACGGTGATTTGGAAATTACAACTGATGCTATTGCACCTACAGGAGTTGCAAATCCAGCGACAGTAGCAGTTCATAGTGTAGATAAAGTAAAACCGAATCCAACTATAGGATTTTCTGCAGCTTTAGGTACTTCTTATAAATTAGGAGCACATATTTCAGCCTTTGCAGAATTAGAATACCGTAATTTTACAGTGCATGGAAAAAGTAAAGAGACTACTAAATTTACTCAAAATGGAAATGATGCATTAGCAGGAAGAACAACAGCTCAAATTCATACTAATTACAGAGATAGTTTAGATGTTAATTCAAACAATGCTCAGACAAATCCTAACGGTGTTGATCAAACAAAACCAATGGATGAATTAAGTTCTTACGTTGGAATTTCTGGTCTAGGATTAACTTTAGGTCTTAAATATAGTCTATAATTTTATTTTGCTTTATAGTTTTAAAAAAGAGGATATTCGATAGAATATCCTCTTTTTTGTTATGTCATTGCGAGGAACGAAGCAATCATACTATTTATAACGTCAAAGTTTGATTTGCAAAATGTGATTGCTTCGTTCCTCGCAATGACTCTGAAAAATTATTATTTTGAAGCTTCTCTAAACTCCTTCAAAACTTGATCGATAACCCATGTTGTTCTTGCGCCAGAAGTTCCTTTTGATGGAGAAGTTCCAGTACCTAAAAGTTCGGACATAACGGTTTCAATAAAGGGTTGTTGAATATGAAGCGGATTTTCTATTGTAATACTTTCTTTTTCTCCATTTGCATATTGAATGTGAATTGGATCATTTCCAAAAGTAGAAAAAGAGATTTTTCCTTTATCACCTACAATTTCGGCATTATCATATCTTTCGAAACTTCCAAAATTCCATAAGCCTGTTCCGTGAATTCCGTTTTCGAATAAGAATGACATAGAAACAGCATCTTCGGCAGGATACGCTTTTAATTGAGAAGTGGCATGTCCGCGAACTGATTTTATCGGACCTAAAACAAAATCTAAGAAATCTAAAGTATGACAAGCTAAATCGACAAAAATTCCGCCACCAGAAATATGCGGTAAAACCGTCCAAGGAAGATTGATTTCGTCATCGTAACGCGCTTCAAAAGGATGATATAAAACACAATTTACATGTCTGATCGTTCCTAATTTTCCTTCGTCAATTATTTCTTTAATTTTTAAAAAACGAGGCAAAGCTCTTCTGTAATAAGCAACAAACAAAGGAACGTTGTGTTCTTTACAAACACTGATCATTTCGTTGCATTCTTCAAAAGTCAAAGCCATTGGTTTTTCTACGTAAACAGGTTTTCCTGCTTTAGCGCATAAAATCGTATATTCTTTATGAGAAGATGGAGGAGTAGCAATATAAACGGCATCAACTTCTGGATCATTAATCAAATCTTCTGCATTTGAATACCATTTTGCAACGTTATGACGTTTGGCATAATCTTCAGCAAGTGCTGCGTCTCTTCGCATAACGGCAACTAAAGCAGAATTTGGAGCTTTTTGAAATGCTGGTCCGCTTTTTACTTCGGTTACATTACCGCAGCCAATAATTCCCCATTTTATATTTTCCATCGTTTAAGTTTTTAGTTTCTCAAATTTAGTATAAAAGCTTTGCATAAAAAAGTTAGCCACGAATTCACGAATTTATTTTAATCGATGAGTGCAAAACAAATGTTGAGTTTTACTAATTACACTAATATTTCACGCAGATTTAAAATGATTTAAGCAGATGCGCGCAGATTTTTTTAAATAAATCAATTTAGATCTGCCTAAATCTGCCAAATCTGCGTGAAACAAAAAAATAAAATTTGTGAAATTTAAGGCAAAAAATTAGCCACAAGATTCAGGAAATAATTCGTGAATTCGTGGCTAAAAAAAATCTAGTTTAAAAGTCCTACTTCTTAGGTAAAGCTTTAAAACCCATATTGTAAAGTGTAAAAGCTTGAATATCTACATTTTCCTGAATTGTAGCCGCAACAGATTTTCCTGCGCCGTGTCCTGCTTTAACATCAATTCTAATCAAAACCGGATTATCTCCAGCTTGTTTTTCCTGTAATTCAGAAGCAAATTTAAAACTGTGCGCTGGAACTACACGATCGTCATGATCTCCAGTAGTTACCATTGTAGCAGGATAATGAGTTCCTTTTTTAACATTGTGAACAGGAGAATATCCTTTTAAATATTCGAACATTTCTTTGCTGTCTTGAGCCGTTCCGTAGTCAAAAGCCCATCCTGCGCCAGCTGTAAAAGCATTGTAGCGAAGCATATCCATAACTCCAACGGCTGGTAAAGCTACTTTTATCAAATCTGGACGTTGTGTCATTGTTGCCCCAACTAATAAACCTCCGTTAGATCCTCCACGAATTGCCAAATAATCTGATGAAGTATATTTTTGAGCAATTAGATATTCTGCAGCAGCGATAAAATCATCAAATACATTTTGTTTTTGAAGTTTTGTTCCCGCATCGTGCCATTTTTTACCATATTCACCGCCTCCTCTTAAGTTGGCAACTGCATAAACGCCTCCGTTTTCCATCCAAACAGCATTGGCAATACTGAAACTTGGTGTCAAATTAATATTGAATCCGCCGTAACCGTAAAGAATTGTTGGGTTTTTACCGTCTAATTTTGTTCCTTTTTTATAAGTAATAATCATCGGAATTTTTGTACCGTCTTTTGAAGTGTAGAACACTTGTTTTGACTCATAATCTTCACTTTTGAAATCTACTTTTGGTTTTTGATACACTTCAGATTTACCAGATTTTGGTTCAAAAGAAAAAATACTTCCAGGCGTTGTATAGTTTGTAAAGCTGTAATATAAAACTTTTTCGTCTTTTTTTCCTCCAAAACCGCCGGCAGTTCCAACAGCAGGAAGTTTGATTTCACGAATTAATTTGCCGCTGTAATCGTATTGTTTTACTAAAGAAACAGCATCTTTTGTATAATTGGCAAAAAAGTATCCCGCACCAGTTGAAGGAGAAAGAACATTTTCTGTCTCTTTGATGAAATCTTTCCAGTTTTCCATTTTCGGATTTGCAGCATCTACAGTAACTACGCGTCCGTTTGGAGCATTATAATCTGTTTCTATAAACAATTTGCTTCCTTCATTTTCAATAATAGAATAAGAACTGTTGAAATTATCAATAATCGTAACAATTGGACTATTTGGTTTTGTTAAATCCTTGATATATAACTCATTTCCATAAGTAGAGTTTGCAGCAGTAATAATCAAATAATGATCATCTTCAGTAACATAACCGCTAACATATCTTCTTTTTTGATCTCCGCCAAAAATTACTTTATCTTCTTTTTGAGAAGTTCCCAATTTATGGAAATACAATTTGTGCTGATCTGTTTTTGCAGACAATTCGCTTCCTTTTGGCTTGTCATAACTTGAATAATAGAAACCTTCATTTCCATGCCAAGAGATACCGCTGAATTTTACATCAACCAAAGTGTCTTCTATGACTTTTTTAGAAAGAGCATCAATAAGAATCACTTTTCTCCAGTCACTTCCTCCTTCAGAAATCGCATAAGCAGCTTTGCTTCCGTCTTTAGAAAAATCTAAACCGCCAAGAGAAGTTGTTCCATCTTTAGAAAACGTATTGGGATCAAGAAAAACTTCTTCTTTTCCGTTTTTGTCTTTTCTATAAATTACAGATTGGTTTTGAAGTCCGTTGTTTTTAGAATAATAAGTAAATTTTCCTTCTGTAAAAGGAGCGCTAATTTTCTCATAATTCCAAAGCGTTTCCATTCGTTTTTTAAGTTCTTCACGAAACGGAATTTTATCTAAATACGCATACGTTACTTCATTTTGAGCTTTTACCCAAGCTCCAGTTTCGGCAGATTTGTCATCTTCAAGCCAGCGGTAAGGGTCGCTTACTTTTGTATCGAAATAAACGTCAACAGTTTCTCCTTTTTTGGTTTCAGGGTATTTAATTTTATTTTGAGCAAATGAAATTCCTGCAGTTGTAATTGCCATTAATAAAAAAGTTTTTTTCATAATTAGTTTTTCTGTTGTAACAAAAATAGCACTTTTTGTGAGATATTAAATTTTAACGCAAAGCACGCAAAGTTTTATTTCTGCTAAGTTTTATAAAACCGCAAAGTTCGCAAAGCTTTGTGTTAATTTTAATCTTTGCGAACTTTGCGAAAAATCCTTGTGTGCTTTGCGGTTAAACAAAAATCTTATAAGTTGAAATTAACGCCCAAAACGATGTTTCTTCCAATATTCGGAATTCCATCTGTTTTTAATCGTGAAAGGTGTGCAATATATTTTTTGTCGAATAAATTGTTTCCGTTTAAGTTGATGTCGAAAGCTTTTTTACCCAATTTTACAGTTCCTCCAAAACCTAAATTTACCAGCGTATACCCTTTAGAAGCAGTTTCAAAACCACTTACATTATCTTGAGCAAAAGTTGAAGAAACATTTAAAGAAGCAAAACCTTCGCTCAACCAATCTTTGATATTAAACTCAGTTCTCAAAGTGTTGTTCCAGTTATTTGCAGGAATCAAAGGCAGATAATCTTTGTTTTCTTTTTTACCAGTAACCGTTTCAAAACTAGTTTCAAAGTGCAGCCAGTCTAAAGGATGCGGGTGAAAATGCAAACCAACTTCTCCACCGTACAATTGTGCATTATCCTGAATATAAGCAAAAACATTATTGTCTTCGCGTACTTCTCCAGTTGGCGAAGTGTAGATATAATTATTAACATGATTGTAAAATCCGTTTACGAAAAATTCGAAATGCGTGTTTTTATATTCTAAATTCAAATCGGTCTGAACGTTTTGTTCTGTTTTCAAATCAGCATTTCCAATTTCGTAACGATTTGTTCCTTCGTGAACACCGTTTGAAGTTAATTCCGCTAAGTTTGGCGCTCTAAATCCTGTAGCAACATTCAAACGAAGCGTTAACGGATCAGCCAATTTTGTTTTATAACCCAAAGAAGCATTAAAACTGTCAAAAGATTTGTCAAGCGGTAAAAAATAACCTTCTTCGCCTTCTGTTCCGTGCGCGATTGACGTAACATTTCGGTTGTCAAAACGTAATCCAGCTTGCAAAACACTATTGTCCCATTCGTAATTTGCGGTTCCAAAAACACCAAAATCATTTGTTGTTGCGTCTGGAATTAAATATTCTTCACCAGAATTTTTGTTCGTTTGATGCATTCCTTGAACGCCTACAATCGTTTCAATTTTTCCGAATTTTGGAAAATGATATTTCGCATTATAATTGAAAGTGTTCAATTTCATGTGTAAAGACGCTTCGTTACTGTCTTCAAATTCGCTTCTGTCGTTCGAAATATAACCTAAATCAACATCCAGTTTTGAGTTTTCAAAAAACACAGTATTATTCAAACTCAATAAATGATTGAAAATTCCCTGTCTCGGAAATTGAGTGTCTTTGCTAGAAGATTGTTCTGCGATTCCATCTTCTGGAATTCCGATATCCAGTTTGTTGTAGTTGTATCTTAAAACACTAGAAAAAGTCGAGTTGCTGTATCCGATTCCCGTTTTAAAATCGGTTTCGTTATAACGTGAATTTGTTACGCGGTCGCCGTCGGCAATTTTGTAGTCAGAATGTGTGTTGTAACTTCCGCGAGCTAAAAATTTCCAATTATCAGTAGAAGTTTTTAGTCCGATAGAAGAATTACTTCCTTGTGTATTCGTAAAATATTTTTGACTGAAATTAGCTTTAAAATCGCCAGCATCAGCAAATTTTTCAGGATTAAAATATAAAACTCCTCCCAAAGCATCAGAACCATAAAGTAAAGAAGCAGGCCCTTTAATAACTTCAACACTTTCGATTCCGGCATCATTCAAACCTAAACCATGTTCGTCTCCAAACTGCTGATTTTCGATACGAACGCCTTGAGAATAAACCAAAACACGGTTTCCGCTAAGTCCACGAATAACTGGTTTTCCTATTGAAGTTCCGGTAGAAATCTGAGAAACCCCAGGAATTGTCGCCAAACCTTCAATCAAAGTTGAGGTTCCTTTTTGCTGTAATGTTTTGATGCTTTCGTGCTCAATTTTCATTACGTTCTGCGATTGTAATTTATTGAAAGGCGTAGAAACGACAACTTCATCCATTTCTAAAATAGATTCTTCCAGCGTAATGTCTAACGTGTTTTGCTTTAATAATTTAGCAATCGTTTGGTTTTGATTCGCATATCCAACATACGAAAAGGCAATACGTAAAGCGCCGCTTGGAAGGTTGTTCAATTCGTATTTTCCGTTGGCATCTGTCGTGGTTCCTTTATGAATTTCAGGCGCATAAACAGAAACTCCTGGCAATGGATTATTTTGATTATCGGTTACAGTTCCTGAAACCGAATTTTGAGCAGAAAGTATGCCCGAAAACCCTAAAATAAGGGCAATTATAATTTTTTTCATTTGAAAATGATGCTATAGTTAATTGGATTTTTTTCTTTTAATGAAAACCAAAAACCAACAATAAAGCATTCTGATCCTGATTATTAAAAACAGGATTAGGAAACTCAATGTTATTTGAATTTAAATTAAAAGAAAAGTGATGTTTTTCGAATAATCGAAACTTAAGAAACTATAATAGCGGGAGGACCTCGTAAGAAATAGGAAGTGGTAGAAATTGAAAAAATCTTCTCTGAAAATGGGAAGAAATAAGGAATTTCTTTTTCAAAAGAATAAAATTGAAACTGAAAATTTTCAGGAACAACATAACTTCCAAAAGCAAAATTACAAACAAAACAAACATCAAAATCATGATGCTGGTGCGTTATTTCACCATTTGGATCGTTATAATTATGATGACATTGTTTTTCTGAAAGCTGTTTTACAATATGCTCATAACTGTGTACCGACTGAAACAATATCGAAAACAATATTGTTACAGCAAAAGATAGACTTAATATGAGTTGCTTTCTTTTCATTTCCTTGCAAAGGTATAAAACATTGAAATAAAATTCATTTAAATTTTGCCTCCCACAGCTGATTTATTGAAAAATAAGCAGCAATTAATTTTATTCACAATCAAAAAGCGAATATTCTTATTTCTTTTCGTTCTAGAGAAACCATTATATTATATTTGTATATGAAATAAATAAGCTTCAAATACCGTTTATTTCAAAAACCACTCTAAAACCAAACTTACAATATGCGAATTATTTTTAGCTGTTTATTTTTACTCTCTTTTTTCGGCTCTTTTGCGCAAGAAGAAGTTAAACCTGAAATAAAACCAGTAGTAAAAATAGATTCTTTGTATCGTGAAGATCAATTTTATTTTTCGGTTACTTATAATATGTTTACTGATGTTCCTGTAGGTTTCACACAAAATAAGTTTTCTTTAGGTCTTTCTGGAGGTTTTTTGCGTGATATGCCCATAAATAAATCTAGAACGGTAGCAATTGCAACTGGATTAGGTTTAAGCTATCAAAACTACAATCAAAATTTAAATATTTCTACAGACGCTGCAGGAACAATTATTTACGCAGTAAATAAGTCTAGTGAGTTTGTTTCTAATCGTTACAGACAGTATGCTGTAGAACTTCCGATAGAATTTAGATGGAGAAATTCTACTTACGAAAGCACTAGATTCTGGCGTATTTACGGCGGTATGAAATTGAGTTACATTTTCTCCAGCACTTCATTTTTAAATGACGGCAAAACCAATTATAATATCAATAATAATAAAGATATCAATAATTTTCAATACGGTCCCTATCTTTCTGCAGGATATAATACATGGAATCTTTACATATATTATGGTCTAAGTCCTTTGTTCAATACGGCGACCACTTTGTCTGGCGAAAAAGTCAATATGAAAACCTTAAATGCTGGATTGATCTTTTATATTTTATAACCACAAGGATAAAAATAAAAGCTGAGGCATTATCCCAACAAACAGACCAATAAGTATTTCTCTAGAAGTATGAGCATTCATTTCTAAACGTGATGAAGCTACAATTCCTGACAACAAAATAAGCAGCGCCGGCCAGTACGGATTATGCATTTGAAGGTGAATGTTTAAGCCAATTACAAATATGGCAAAACCAGAAATTGCTACCATATGTAAACTCGCTTTTATTTTAAAAAGCGTAAACACCAAAGCCAGAATTGCACTGAACAAAGCTCCTAGAAAAAAGAAATGCAGTTCTGGATATCGAGCAATTACAATACTTCTTTTTACGAGTAAAATATACAAAAAGCACTGCAAAATTAACGGAATCGTGCGCTCTGAAGTCTGACTGAGCATAATCGATTTTACATGTCCTGTAGATTTTAGTAATAAGTAAAATAAAACAGGAACAATGACATTGATTACCAAAATCTGGATTAAAACAAAGTATTTTTCTTGATTGCCAAAAATGTCTCCTTTACAGAATAAATAAAACATTGTAGCATAAACCGATATAAAAATCGGATGAAGTATATAAGAGAAAAGAGGCAGTATTTTTTTCAAAATGTGGAATTTTGTGGGTAATAAACAAATATACAGAAATATTACTTTTAGCCACGACTTGCACAAATTTTCTCGAATTTCTTTAATTGGATATTTTCAATCTACTATTTAGGCCATCATAAAAATTAGTGCAATTAGTGTAATTCGTGGCAAACTTTACCAAACCCTGAGATTATTTTTTAAGAAAATCACAACTCTTTTCTATCTTTAATATCTTAATTTTGAAAAAAAGAAATTTCTAAATGAGCCTAAATTTAAAAAGCCTTATTTCAGTTCTTAACGCCAAATGGATTGGTTCAGAAACTGATGTTTTTATTGATCATATTTCGATAGACAGCCGTTCATTGCAAAATGGAACACAGACTTTATTCTTTGCTCTCTCAGGCGTTAATAACGATGCTCATTTATTTATTCCTGATTTGATAGAAAAAGGCGTTCAAAATTTTGTAGTGCAATATATTCCAGAAGCATTGGAGCAAAAAGCCAATTTTCTATTGGTCGAAAATACACTCGAAGCCTTGCAGCAATTTGCTGGATATTACAGAGATCTTTTTCATTTCCCAATTATCGGACTAACAGGAAGTAATGGCAAAACCATTGTAAAAGAATGGCTGAATTTTTTACTAAGTCCAGATTATAATATTATAAGAAGTCCGAAGAGTTACAATTCTCAGGTTGGAGTGCCGCTTTCGGTCATTTCAATTAATGAAAAACATAATTTAGGAATTTTCGAGGCAGGAATTTCTACAGTTAACGAAATGGAGAAACTGGAGAAAATCATTAAACCCAGTATTGGAGTTTTAACGAGCATTGGTTCTGCACACGATGAAGGTTTTTTGAATTTAGTACAGAAAATTGATGAAAAACTCCTTTTGTTTAAGGATTGTCCCATCATTATTTATCAAAAAAATGAAGTGGTAGATTCTTGTCTCACTCAATTTGTTGCCGAATATATGCAGCATCCTCGAAAGCTTTTTTCATGGAGTTTTAAAGATCAAAATGCAGCTGTTTTTATTTCGAAAAAAGAAAGTAAAAACGACCAGACTTCTATCGAATATCAATACAAAAATGAAAAATTCAATTTAGAAATTCCGTTTAGCGATACGGCTTCGATAGAAAATGCCATTTCTTGTTTGTTGGTTTTACTTCATTTTAACTACGATCAAGAAACCATTCAGAACCGAATTAAAATGTTGTATCCCGTTCGAATGCGATTGGAGGTAAAAAACGGAATTAACAATTGCAGTATCATTGATGATAGTTACAGCTCTGATTTTCAATCGCTGAAAATTGCTTTTGATTTCTTAGAAAGTCAAACGAAAAAAGGCGCTTCAAAAACGGTTATTTTATCAGACATTTTTCAAAGTGGTTTTTCTAATGAAGAATTGTATTCTAAAGTAGCGCAGTTAATTTCAGATAATAAAATAAACCGCATAATTGGTATCGGAAAAACGATTGCTTCTTTTGAAGCAAAATTTCCAAACAGCACCATGTTTGCAACCACAGCCGATTTTATAGAAGCAATTGAAGGTTTGAATTTTCAAAATGAAACCATATTAATTAAGGGAGCAAGGTCTTTTAAATTTGAAGAAATTGTTTCGCTTCTTGAAGAAAAAACACACGAAACGGTTCTAGAAATAAATCTAGATGCGATAAGTCATAACTTTAATTACTTTAAATCGAAACTGGCACCAAACGTCAAAATGATGGTGATGGTAAAAGCTTTTGGTTATGGAAATGGAGGTTTGGAAATTGCCAAATTATTAGAACATCATAAAGTAGATTATTTGGGTGTCGCTTTCGCGGATGAAGGAATCTCGCTGAAAAACGGCGGCATAAAATTACCGATAATGGTTTTAAATCCAGAATCTACCAGTTTTCCGTCGATTATTCAATATCAATTAGAACCTGAAATTTACAGCATAAAAGGATTGAATGCCTTTTTGAAAATTGCACGCGAAAAGAACTTAAAAGATTATCCAATTCATATAAAAATTGATACTGGAATGCATCGTTTAGGTTTTGAAGAAAATACGATCCAGGAATTAATTGAAACTTTAAAAGGAAATTCAACCGTTCGTGTTCAAAGCGTTTTATCACATTTGGCAACCAGCGATGATCCAAAACATTATGATTTTGTCCATAAGCAAATTGCTTTGTTTGAGAAATTGTCTTCCAGATTAATTTCAGAATTAAACATCAATCCGATTCGGCATATTTTAAATACTTCTGGAATTAGCAATTTCCCAAATGCACAATACAATATGGTGCGTTTAGGAATTGGTTTGTACGGAGTTTCAAACGATCCTGCAGAACAAAAGTATCTGGAAAACGTTGGAACCTTAAAATCGATTATTTCGCAAGTCCGCACTATTCCTGCCGGCGACAGCGTAGGTTATGGACGACGTTTTATGGCAGATGCAGCAACTAAAATCGCCACAATTCCAATTGGCTACGCCGACGGAATTGCAAGATTATGGGGTAACGAAGTTGGCTTTGTAATGATCAAAAATCAAAAAGCCAAAATTGTCGGGAGCGTCTGCATGGATATGCTTATGGTAAACGTAACAGACATTGACTGCAAAGAAGGTGATCCTGTAATTATTTTCGGCGAAAGCCCAACTGTTATTGAAATGGCTGAGGCTTTAAAAACAATTCCTTACGAGATAATGACGAGTATTTCGCAGCGAGTAAAGCGCGTATTTTTTAGATAAATTTTTGAAACTTTTTTTAAACCATATAAGTTATATAAGTTCATTTTAGCTCGTCTTGTTTTTTGTTTTGCTAAACTGTAGATTGTCAAATTGTGTAAAACTTATAATATCTTATATGACTTATATGGTTTAAACTTGACCTATATGGTTTAAAACTGAATGAGAAATGGGGTTTTTTCAGGAAAATTCCGTATTTTCGATCTTCATTTAATATAAAACTAAACAAAATCAGATATGGGATTTTTTTCAGAATTTAAGGCATTTGCAATGAAAGGCAATGTAGTTGACCTTGCTGTTGCAGTAATTATTGGAGCTGCTTTTGGTAAAATTGTAAGTTCATTTATTGAAGATGTAATTACACCTTTAGTATTAAAACCGGCATTAGATGCTGCTCATTTATCTAAAATCGAAGATTTAACAGCCTTTGGCGGCGTTAAATACGGTCTGTTTCTATCGGCAGTAATCAACTTTATTATTGTGGCCTTTGTTTTATTTCTAATTATTAAAGGATTAAACAGCCTTAAAAAGAAAGAAGAACCAGCACCAAATCAACCTGCAGCGCCTACTCAGGAAGAATTGCTTACTCAAATTAGAGATCTTTTAAAAAGTAAAAATATATAATACCGCTACACTAAGTCTAACTTAACCGCCTTCTAAAGAGGCGGTTTTTTTACAACAATTAATTAATAGAGTGATGGGACATAATACAAGTGCTTTAATTGGGCGAATGCCGATTAGTATTGAAAAAATAAAATTTTATGGACTTGCGGTTGCATTTGAAGATGATTTTGCAATTATCTTTTTAGATGAAGACCATCTTTTCCAATGGTATTTAAAACTAAATTTAGAGTATGTCTCTGATAATGAGAATTTGCGTTTCGGCGATAAATTAGTTCATTTTTTTGCAAAAGAAATAGAACTGGAAGATTATATCATTGCATATTTGAGTTATGAGTTTTACGGAGAATTTTATAAAAGTGCCATAAAAGTTAATGAAGGAGAAATTAATTTAATGCTAAAAGAAATAGGTGTTGATGCTTTTAATAGTAAGAATGAATTTCACATGTTAAATCTTGACGATTATCGAATGTCAGAATGTTATTATTGGGATGAGAAGCTAAATTGGGCAAAATTTAAAGATAATATTATTGCGGGATTTATATCAAGATAATTGATTTATAAGGATATATGTCTTAAAAACAGTTGTATTAGGTTGAATTTTTTAGAACAGTGAGGTTTGATAATTTTTACAAAATGTTTGTTTTATAACATTTTGTTATTTTTTGTGAATCACCTTGTCAAGACTTTTATTATACTTATTTTTGCTTTATAAATTTGATTAATTGATTATTTAAAAATATAAAAATGAGAATTGCAGTTGTAGGTGCTACCGGAATGGTTGGCGAAGTAATGCTTAAAGTTTTAGCGGAAAGAAATTTCCCTGTTACAGAATTAATTCCTGTTGCTTCTGAAAGATCAGTTGGAAAAGAAATTGAATACAAAGGAACGAAATATAAAGTAGTAGGTTTACAAACAGCAGTTGACATGAAAGCTGATATCGCTGTTTTCTCAGCTGGTGGAGATACTTCATTAGAATGGGCACCAAAATTTGCTGCAGCTGGAACAACTGTAATAGACAATTCTTCTGCATGGAGAATGGATCCGACTAAAAAATTGGTAGTTCCAGAAATCAATGCATCTATTTTAACTAAAGAAGATAAAATTATTGCAAACCCAAACTGTTCTACTATTCAAATGGTATTGGCTTTGGCTCCTTTGCATAGAAAATATAATATCGAAAGAATTATTGTTTCTACTTATCAATCGATCACAGGAACTGGTGTAAAAGCAGTAAAACAATTAGAAAACGAATACGCAGGAATTCAAGGTGATATGGCTTACAAATATCCAATTCACAGAAATGCGATTCCACATTGCGATAGTTTTGAAGAAAACGGATACACTAAAGAAGAAATGAAATTGGTTCGCGAAACTCAAAAAATCTTAGGTGATAATACGATCAGAGTTACAGCTACTGCAGTTCGTGTACCAGTTGTTGGTGGACATAGTGAAGCGGTAAACGTTGAGTTTACAAATGATTTTGAAGTAAATGAAGTTCGCGAAATCTTACACCACACAGATGGAGTAACGGTTCAGGATAATTTAGATACTTTTACATACCCAATGCCATTATATGCAGAAGGTAAAAATGATGTTTTTGTTGGAAGAATTCGTCGTGACGAAAGCCAGCCAAATACACTAAACATGTGGATTGTTGCTGATAACTTAAGAAAAGGTGCTGCAACAAATACTATTCAAATCGCTGAATATTTAATTCAAGCTGGTTTGGTATAAACGAGAGATTAAAGAAAATTGTTATAAAGAGAAAACCGTAATTGCAGTAATGTGATTACGGTTTTTTTGAGTTTAAAATATCTTAATGTGTTATTTTATGGCTTTTAAAGTATGTTAGAGGTATTTTTATATCTATTTTTTGATAATAGTAAAAATGTAAAAAAAGATATTATGGCTTTTCCAATTGATTTAAAATATATAACTGAAACTGAAGAAAAATTAGGACTTAAATTCCCGTCTATATTTATACAAAAAATGATGGAGGAAAATGGAGGAGAAGCTGTAACAGAAGATGATGATTGGAATCTTTATCCTTTCTTTGATAAAAGCGATAAAAAAAGAATAAGCAAAACCTGTAATCATATTATTTTAGAAACGAAGCAAGCTCAAGAATGGAATAATTTTCCTTTAAATGCAATTGCAATTGCAGGAAATGGATCTGGTGATAAATTGATTATTCTTCCATCTGACAACAAGGAAGTTTTAAGTGATAGTATTTATTTCTGGAATCATGAAACAGGAGAGGTAGAAAAAGTTGCAGACAATATACAAGAATTGATGGAAGAATAATTTGCGAAAAGTAATTTACGCCAATGAAATAGATGTGATTAAAAAAAATGTTATAAAGGAAAAACCGTAATTGCAGTAATGTGATTACGGTTTTTTTGAGTTAAATACTTTTCAAATTGCGCCTTAATTAAGTAAATTAGCACTTAAACTTTATTTTGATGAATTTCGATAACTATAAAATAATTCCGAATTACAACACAAATAAAACAGATCTATTCACAGCCGATGAAGCAGAAATTCTAGCTTGTGAAAAGACGCTGAATGTTGTGTTTGATAAAGATTATAAAGAATATGTTCAAGAATACGGAAGCGGAATTTTAGGTGGAACTTATGTACGAGTTTATCTTCCGGAAACGATTATTTTAACTTTACAAGAATGGAAAAACCGCATAACCGAATATTGGTTTTGGGACGAAGGAAAAGAAGTTTTAACTAAAGAAGAAGTATTAAAATCTATTAGAATTGGTGATACTTTTGATGGTGACGAAATTATCTTTTTAAATAATCAGTATTACATTTTACCGCGATACAGCGAAATGATTTATAAAGCGGGAAATTCTTTAGAAGAAGCTATTTCTTGGCTTTGTTCGTCAGGAATTTTAACCGAAGCATTTTCAGAAAGAGAATTTGAGCCTTTTGATCCAAGTGATCTTTCGGTTTAAAATCCAAATAAAAAAAATCCAAATTCCAATAGTACAAGATGCTTTGGAATTTGGATTTTAAATATTGTAAATTCTTTTTTTAGTATTCAGGAGCCAATTCTAATTCTAAACCTTCTAGTTCAGTTGTGATTGGAATCTGACAGCCTAAACGACTATTAGATTTAACGTAAAACGCTTCAGAAAGCATTGCTTCTTCCTCGTCTCCCATTTCTGGTAATGCAACATCATTTAAAACATAACATTGGCAGGAAGCACACATGGCCATTCCGCCGCAAGTTCCTTCAACAGGAAGTTCGTATGCTTTGCATAGCTCCATTATATTCATTGCCATATCAGTAGGAGCTTGTAATTCGTGAATAACTCCTTCTCGATCTTTAATCTTTATTAATACATCCATTTTTAAGTATTGGAATTTTATTTAGAATTTGAAAACGTGTCCAGATTCTGTAATTAATTTAAATTTTTTCGATTACTGTTTTTCGGCATTCTTATAATGCAGTACTAATGAAAAAGACTTTTTCAGACAGATTTAAAGCCGTCAAAATTTGAGTCAATTTGCTGTAAAAACATTATCGAAAAAACAATTGTGTTTATTACATGATATTTACCACAGTTTCAATTTGTGGTGCATATTTTTTTATCGTTGTTTCAACTCCTGCTTTCAGCGTCATTTGATTTACGCTGCAGCTAATGCAGGCTCCTTCCAAACGAACTTTTACATGTTTGTCATCTTCAATAGAAATCAATGAAATATCTCCACCGTCTGATTTCAAAAATGGTCTTATCTCGTCTAAAGCCAATAAAACATTATTTGTTAATTCTTCTGTTGTCATCATATTTAATGTGTCAATATTATAAAGAATGAGCTAATTAGATAATTATTTCACATTATCTAATTGGCACATTATCTCATTATCTAATTTTTCTTCACTGCCGAACAACCAGCCATTGTTGTAATTTTAATAGCTTCAGTTGCAGGTAAGCTATCGTTTCTGTTTACCGTTTCCTGAACAACATTTCTAGTAATTTCTTCAAATACTTTTTCTATTGGCGAAGCGGTTTGCAATGCTGCCGGACGACCATAATCTCCTGCTTCACGAATAGATTGTACAATTGGAACTTCTCCTAAAAACGGAACTTCTAAATCTTGGGCTAGGTTTCTAGCACCTTCTTGTCCAAAGATATAATATTTATTTTCAGGCAATTCTTCTGGTGTAAAATATGCCATGTTTTCAATAATTCCTAAAACAGGAACATTGATATTATCCTGCATAAACATTGCTACTCCTTTTTTAGCATCTGCTAAAGCCACAGCTTGCGGTGTACTTACTACAACAGCTCCAGTAATAGGAAGAGACTGCATGATAGATAAGTGAATGTCTCCTGTTCCTGGAGGTAAATCAAGAAGCATGAAATCTAATTCTCCCCAATCTGCATCAAAAATCATTTGATTTAATGCCTTCGCCGCCATTGGTCCTCTCCAGATTACAGCTTGGCTTGGAGCGGTAAAAAATCCGATAGAAAGCATTTTGATTTCATAGCTTTCAATAGGTTTCATTTTTGATTTTCCGTCAACAGTTATAGAAACTGGTTTTTCGTTTTCAACGTCGAACATGATTGGCATCGAAGGACCGTAAATATCAGCATCTAAAACACCAACTTTAAAGCCCATTTTTGCAAGCGTTACCGCTAAATTTGCTGTTACAGTAGATTTTCCTACTCCTCCTTTTCCAGAAGCAACTGCAATAATATTTTTGATTCCAGGAATTGCACGACCTTTAATTTCAGGCTTTTCTGGAGATTCTACTTTAATATTTACTTTAACTTTTGCATCAGGAGATATTAAATCGTGAATTGTTTTTTTAATATCGTCTTCTGCTCTTTTTTTAATATGCATTGCAGGTGTATGCAATACTAAGTCAACAACAGCTTCATCACCAAATGTAATAACATTGGTTACAGCGCCGCTTTCAACCATATTTTTTCCTTCTCCAGCTATAGTGATTGTTTCTAGAGCTTTAAGAATTTCTTTTCTATCTAATTTCATTATAATGGGCTATTTTTCTATTCTAGAATGTCAGTTTTAAATATTATACTTATTTAAACCGAATTCAGGGTGCAAAGATAACAGATTAAGTTCGGAATTATGCGATTTTGAATTGTATTTATTGATATAGAGATTATTCAAAATTATTAAAATGCAATTTTTTACGGGAAATAGTATTGAAAAAAAACTTTGAGTACAATTATTTCAAATACATAATTACATAGTTTAGGAAGTTATAAAAAGCCATTCTATGTTTTAAATGCAAATCATGTGAAAGAAATAGTCCGAAAGAAAATCCTTTTTTTATATAATATTAATCTTTTCCGAAGCATTTTCTCAGAAAACTTCTCTATATTTGAGTACCCAAATTAATGATTTTTAGTTATTAAAAAAGTATGCGAAAACTTGTTTTTTAAGTTTACTTATTGGGCTTTCCGTATTTTTTTCCAAAGGTTATTTCTTTCATTAAAACTTTAAAAATATGCGAAACTTTACTTTATCTGCCTTTGTAATTGCGATCAGCTTTTTTGTGTTTTCTTTTCATCCTTATTCTCCTAAAACAGAAAGTAAAAAGACTTTTGCAAACGACAAATATGTGTCGGCATTTGTTATAGATGCTGCGTCGTTGAATGCTTTTTTTAAAAAATATCCCAAACTCAAAAAGTATCAAAAAGATGTCGAAGATTTGTACAAAAACAAACAGTATAAATCGATTTGGTACGATGATAATAAAATTACAGAATTTGCCGCTTTATTATATCAAAAAGTAAATGTCCTCAAAGATCAGGGAATCGATAATAAGATGCCTTATAAAGAGGTAATCGATCAGGCTTTTAACGAAAGTGATAATATTGAACCGCCTCAATTGGATACAGAATTACTTCTAACAAGTATGTATATTTTTTATGCCAGCAATGTTTATTCTGGTGTAGATGCTGCGACGTTAAAGAAAATTGGCTGGTATTTGCCGGCTAAAAGTATTTCGTATTCTAAAATCTTAGATTCTTTAATTGTCGATAAAAACCGATTGAATGAAGATGACAATCTTTTGTTCAGCCAATATTACAAACTGAAAGCTGCTTTAAAAAAATACCGAAAAATTGAAACCGATGGTCTTTGGCAGAAAATCACAATTGACAGTGTCAATTACAAAGATTTAAGACCAGATGATACTGCCGTGGCGATAAAACAAATTAGAAATCGTTTGTTTATTGTGGGAGATCTTAAACAAGATTCTAAAAGTAATGTGTATGACGAAGAATTAATGGCGGGCGTTTTAAATTATAAAAAAAGATACAATCTTAAATTAAATTATGCCATAACGAGAGATCATATCAATCAGCTGAATGAACCCATCAGCAAAAGTATTAAAACAATAATGCTGAACATGGAAAGATGCAGATGGATTCCGACCAATTTGACTAAAGCAAGTGAATATGTAATGGTTAATATTCCTTCTTTTAGAATGTTTTATGTTAAAGATGGACAATATGCTTTTACCTCAGATATTTTTGTTGGCAATAGGCTGAGTGAAACGGTAATTTTCAGCGGCAACATGGATCGAATTGTTTTTAGTCCGTATTGGAATGTACCGCAGAGTATTATTCAAAACGAATTAAAATCGCAGATTGCACGAGATAAAAATTATCTGGCAGAACATAATATGGAATGGAACGGTGGCAGAGTTAGACAAAAGCCAGGACCTAAAAATTCGTTAGGATTGGTAAAATTTATGTTTCCAAATCCAAATGATATTTACATGCACGACACGCCTGCAAAAAGTTTGTTTGAGTTTGAAAACCGAACTTTTAGCCATGGTTGTATTAACGTAAAAGAAGCAAAAAATCTAGCATTAACGATCTTAAAAGATGATCCAGACTGGCCGGCAGATAAAATTGATAAAGCAATGAGCGGCGAAAAAGAAACAACCTGTATGCTTAAAAATAAAATTCCGGTTTATATAGGTTACTTTACGGCTTGGGTGCAAGATAATGGCGAAATCAATTTTTTTCCAGACGTTTACAGCCGAGACGAAAGTCTAGATAAACTACTTTATTCTGATTCTGTAAGTCTGAATTAAAATCAAAATAAAAGCCCGACGGATTGAATTGAAATCTGTCGGGCTTCTTTAAAAAAATGGTCTACAAGCTTATTCGTATTTTAAATATTTTAAAACGTCAATTTTAGTTACCTGAAAAGCCTTTGCTAAAACAATTATTAATGTTAAAAGCAATAACGAAATCAATGCGATACCAAAAGGAACGGGTGATATGCCAATTCTAAAAGCAAAATCTTCAAGCCATTTTTGTAATAAGATGTAGGCAGGAACAATCCCTATTCCAAATCCTAATAAACAGAAAACGATATATTGTTTTGATAATTCTTTTAATAAAATATCTGTTTCTGCACCTAACGTTTTTCTAATGGCGATTTCTTTCAGCCTTCTTTCCATCGAAAATGATGCCAAAGCAAACAATCCGAAAATTGCAATTATGATTACAACTAGATTCAAGATGAAAAACAGGTTTTTTTGCTTAATTTGTTCTTCATAAGTTTTGGCAAAACCTTTATCAACAAATTGATAGTCAAAAGGATAATCTGGATTCACATTTTTCTCCCAAAATGATTTCAAATTTTCTAACGTCTGTGTCAAATTATTTGGCGAAACCTTTACAAGTACATTATTAAAGTTATTCCATTTTAAAGTTTTAAGGTTGATAAAAACCATTGGTGGAATTTTATTTTGTAACCCCATTAAATTAAAATCCTTTACAACTCCAACAATTTTAAATTTCATATTATCTCCACCATTCATACTCCATCCAGAAGTTATGATGGTATTAATTGGATCTTTTAGGTTTAATGCTTTAACAAGTGTTTCGTTAATTAACATGCTGCTTACGGTGTCTGAAGCGAATCGAGGAGATAAATCACGACCTTTTACGATTTTAATTTTCATCATTTCTAGAAAACCAAAATCCATTTCAATATTTTTTGGCTGTACAAAAATGCCATTATGTGTAAATCCAGAACTTGAACCGCTGTTATTTCCAAAACTACCTGCAAAAGTAGAAACCTCTACAACTCCTGATATTTTCTCTATTTCTTGTTTAGAAGTTAAATATTGCTGTGTTCTTTTTGTTCTGTCAATCGTATTAAAAGGAATCGAAATAACCTGATCGCCTTTAAAACCAAGATCTTTGTTCATCATATAATCTACTTGCGAATTTACAATCAGCGCGCCAATGATAAAAAAAGCAGCAATTCCGAATTGAAAAATAAGCATCGAGTTACGAATCCAGATCCCGCTTTTACTTCTGGAGAAATTGCCTTTTAAAACCTTTAAAGTTTCAAAATTTGAAATATAAATGGCAGGGAAAATACCCGCAAGAACGATTACTAATCCAAATATAAAAATGAGCTGGAGGTAAAATTCACTGCCATTCATAGTCAAATTTTTCTTTAAAAAAGTATTGTAATAAGGCAGTGAAAGTTCTACAATTGCCAAAGCAAATAAAATAGAAAGTGTAACAATTATAGCCGTTTCAAAAATAAACTGTTTAATAATTTGACTTTTTGATGCGCCCACAATTTTTCTAACCCCAACTTCTTTTGCACGTTTAATAGCAGATGCAGTTGCCAGATTAATATAGTTAACCAAGGATAAAACCAAGATTAAAATAGATAAGCCGGCCATGATGTAAAGTAATTTTAAATTACCAATTCCTTCAGGAAAATTTTGACCTCCAGAGCTTTTTGTGCCATGTAAACGAGCCGTTTTTAATTGGTCAATTATAACTTCAATTTCCCCATTTTCTTTTACATATTCTTCTACCGTTTGTCCGCTTTCTTTGGCATCTTTCACTGTTCTGTTCACAAAATTTACATTTTGCATTTTCTTTAAAACGGCATTAGGATCTGTTCCGTCCTTAATTTTTACCAATAAACCGTAGTTAAAATTTCCCCAGCTATTGGCATCACTTTCTTTTCTGATGCCACTAAAAACATAAGAGGGTTCAATAGAAGAAGGAGTTGTAATGCGATAAATCGATTTGACAGTAAAATTTAAGTTGTTAAATGCAATAGATTTTCCGATAGGATCTTCGTTTTTAAACAAAAGTTTTGCTTGCTCTTCAGAAATAGCAACACTATTTTTTTCTTTTAAAATGTTTTGTTTAGCGCCTTTTAGGATTTCGAAAGGAAAAAAATCAAAGAAATTTTCATCAGAAATCATGATATCTTTTACTAGTAATTTTTGTCCTTGATATTTAACAATATCTTCGTCATACCAGGTGTTAAAAAAACATACTTTGTCAATCTCTGGAATAGTAGCTTTACAAGTTTCTCCAAACGGGATCGAGTTTGTGGCCCAAGTATCGCCAGTTGCACCAATTTTATTCAAAACCTGATATACGTTTTCTTTTCCAGGATTCCATTGATCGTATGAATGTTCATTATTCCAATACAAAATGGCGAAGATAACAGAAGCAATCCCGATGCTTAATCCTAAGATATTTAAAAACGAAAACAATTTGCTTTGTCTTAAATGATATATAAATATTTTAAACCAGTTAAAAATCATGGTGTTTGTTTTTAGTTAAATGAGTTGATCTTCTTTCTTAAAGCGTTGTAAATATTTTGCAGACAAGTTCTACCAGAACAACGAGTGCAGTAACGATAATTTTGATCATCTTTTATTATTTAGCGTCCATAAAAACATCAACATTGCGCTGATTTAATTTTTCAGAAAATATAACTCCGTCTTTCATATGAATGGTTCTTTGAGAAAAAGAAGCATCATAATCAGAGTGGGTAACCATCAGTATTGTAGCACCTTTAGCGTGTAAATCGGTTAAAAGTTCCATTACTTCATTTCCGTTTTTACTATCTAAGTTTCCTGTTGGCTCATCGGCCAAAATGATTTTAGGATCATTTACCAAAGCTCTTGCCACGGCAACTCTCTGTTGCTGACCACCGGAAAGCTGTTGCGGAAAATGTTTCAGACGATGCGAAATATTCAGTTTCTCTGCAATAGCTTCGATTTTTTGTTTTCTATCAGAAGCTTTTACATTGTTGTAAAGCAAAGGCAGTTCGATATTATCGTAAACAGAAAGTTCGTCGATAAGGTTGAAGTTTTGAAAAATGAAGCCAATATTCTCTTTTCTCACTTTTGCTCTTCCTTTTTCTTTAAGGCCAATCATTTCTTGGTCAAGCAATTTGTAGCTTCCGTCGCTTGCACTATCAAGAAGTCCGATGATATTTAATAAAGTCGATTTTCCACAGCCCGAAGGCCCCATAATAGTTAAAAAATCTCCTTTTTTTATTTCTAAGTTGATCCCGCTCAAAGCAGCAGTTTCTATTTCTTCTGTTCTAAAAACTTTGGTTAAATTCTGAATTGTGATCATAATTTTTAAGGTTTTGAAATGTTATTGAATACGTTTTTTGATTGATGATTGAAACGATGATTGTTATAATTGTAAAATTGTAAATTGTAAATTGTGAATTGTGAATGTTTCTTGCCACGAATTGCACGAATTTTCACGAATTATTTTTTTAGAATACCGAGAAAAAAATTAGTGCCAATTTGTGTAATTCGTGGCAAACTTTTTAATCTATTCCTTACTAAGTGAAAGTTCTTCGACATCTTTATAATCAGAATAAGAAGAAGTAATTACAGATTCGCCTTCTTTTATGCCTTCTAAAACTTCGTAATAAGAAGGATTTTCGCGTCCGAGTTTAATGTTTCTTCTTTCGGCTTTATTTCCTTTTACAACAAAAATCCATTTTCCTGCTGCTTCCTGATTAAAAGTCCCTTTCGGAATTACTAATGTTTTGTTTTTTTCAGATAAAATAAGTTTTACACCAAAACTAAGTCCGTCTTGCAGTACAATATTTTCTTTAGAAACAAAAGCCAGCTCAACTGTAAAGCGTCCGCCTTTAACTTCTGGAATTACTTTGGTTACAAGAACTTCAAGATTTTTTTCTTTAAATTCTACTTGACCTTTTAAGCCTTCTCTAATTTTTTCCAGATAAAACTCATCTACTTCTGCCACAAGTTTGTATCCTTTATTAGAATCAATTTTTCCAATGCTTGCTCCAGCTTGAAACGACTTTCCTAAAACAGTTTCAAAAGAAGTCAATCTTCCTGTTTCTGGTGCTGTGATCAAGAAGTTTTTTTTATTATTTCTAAGAATATCCAAACTCTTTTCCATTGTCTGAATCGAGCGGTTTATCTGCGCAATTTGAACCTGATTGCTTTGTTTTTCTTTTTGAACACTTTGCTGAATCGTTCTTTTTCGCTCTTCTTGAAAACGAAGACTTTCTTTAAACGTATTCCAATCATTTTTAGAAATAACATCTTTTTCATAAAGCTTTGCATTCATATCGTACAATCTTTTGGCGTCATTATAATCGTGTTCAATTAAAACCAAATCTTTAGTCAAGTTCAATTCTTGATTTCTGATATTCAATTTTCCCGTATTCAAATTATTGATCTGCTCAATAATAGCAGTTTCTTGAGTCAAATAATTCAATTCTGTATTTGGGTTGTATAAACGAGCAAGTGATTGTCCTTTGGTAACCATTGCGCCATTTTCTACAAAAATTTCTTTTACAGAACCACCTTCGGTAACGTTTACCAGCATTACGTTCAAAGGTTCTACTTTTGCCTGAAAAACTACAAAATCCTCAAAAAAAGCTTTTTCTGCTTTCTGAATTACCAATTCGTCTGCTTTTACATTTAAACTTCTTTTGGTATTAAAAGCAAAAAAGACAATCACAAGCAAGACTAAAAAAACAGCAATTGCTATTGTGAGATATCTAAATTTTCTATTTTTACGAGGAATTATCTTGTCCATTTTTTTAATATTTTACTGATAGTCAATAGGTAAATACTGTGCCACTAAATTTATTATTTGTAAAGTGCTGATTTTAAAGAAGCTTTTAAAATCACTATAAAAAAGTAGTGTTCGATAATGAACAGTTGACCGTTCGAAACCGAACATAAAAATATCACATGAGAAAAAAGCTAGCCCAAATATTAATAGTCGACGATCAAGAAGAAATTCTTTTTTCGGCAAAAATGATTCTCAAAAAGCATTTTGAAACG
This sequence comes from uncultured Flavobacterium sp., assembly GCF_946479975.1. The sequence goes on along the minus strand of NZ_CAMLIX010000020.1, from coordinate 3,586 downwards.
ATTTTTACGACCAATAGTCCGAAAAAAATCATTTCGATTTTAGCCGAAAATGAAATAAATGTGGTGCTTTTAGACATGAATTATCGAATTGGTTTCGAAGATGGAAGAGAAGGAATTCATTGGCTGAAAGAAATAAAAACGCTTTCGCCGAATACAGTTGTTATATTAATGACCGCTTTTGGAAAAATCGAAACAGCTGTTGAAGGAATAAAAATTGGTGCCTTTGATTATGTTTTAAAACCTTGGCACAACGAAAAACTGCTCGAAACGATTGATAAAGCAGTTGAGGAAAGCAGAAAAAACAATAAAAAAGCGACTGTTGAAAAATCAGAAAAAAGAGAAAAGAAATATTTTGTCGGTACTTCAGCAAAAATAAAACAATCATATGCTATTGCCGAAAAAGTAGCGAGAACAGATGCCAATGTTTTGATTTTGGGTGAAAATGGAACAGGAAAATATGTTTTCGCCGAATATATTCATCAGCATTCTGAAAGAAAAAATCAGCCTTTTGTACATGTCGATTTGGGTTCGTTGAGCGATAATTTATTTGAAAGCGAACTTTTTGGTTATGCAAAAGGTGCTTTTACCGATGCTAAAATAGATACTGCCGGCCGTTTTGAAAATGCCTCAAACGGGACTATTTTTTTAGACGAAATCGGAAATATTCCGCTTCATTTACAAGCTAAATTACTTCATGTTTTACAAACCAAAACCGTAACACGTTTGGGCGAAAGCAAACCAAGACCTCTAAATGTTCGCGTTATTGCTGCAACAAACAGCGACATTAAAACCGAAGTAAAAAACAAAACGTTCCGAGAAGATTTGCTCTACAGAATCAATACAATGGAAATAAATCTCCCGTCTCTGCGCGAAAGAAAAGATGATATTGTACCGATGGCGAATTTTATTCTGGAGCAGATTGCTGAAAAATACAATCATGGTCCCGAAGCTGCGGGATGGCATTTTGACGAAAATACTGCATCTTATTTAGAACGCTATCCATGGAAAGGAAATGTTCGCGAAATGGAAAATAAAATAGAACGCGCATTAATTCTAGCGGAAAATAACACAATTTCAGTTTTAGATTTGGATATTTTGGACTTTGAAGAAATTCAGGAAAATGATGAAAATCCGTTGTCTGAAATGGAGAAAACTGCAATCGAAAAAGCCTTATTCAAACATAACGGAAACATTAGCAAAACAGCCGAAGAATTGGGTTTATCGCGTGCCGCTTTGTATCGAAGAATTGAAAAATACGATTTGAAAAATTAAAGAAAATGAATAGCTTCCAGCTTTTAGCTGGATGTACATATTCAGAGCAGATCTTAGGCTTTAGCCAAATTATAAACATTTTGGCTAAAGCCTGTTTCTAAAAATAACTTATCTCTCCAGCTAAAGCTGGAGGCAATTCAAACAAAATAATGAAGAATTGGAAATTCTATAATGCTTTATTTTTAAGAGTGCTGTTTGTAATGGTGCTCTTTCTGTGCAGTGTTTTGTTGTTGTATAAAGGATTTCGATTTAATGCGCTTTTAGTGGGTGTTTTTGTTTTTGTTTTCCTTTTTGAAATGTACTTTTTTGTCAAAAATCAGTTGCTGTTTTATGACAAAACGATCAATTCAATATTGCACGATGATTTTTCTACGCATTTTCCAGAAGAACATAAAAAAGACAATTTCAATAGTTTGTATCTTTTATACAATGCATTAAAGGCGCAAAGACAAGAACAGATTTCTAAAGAATTAATCTATCAGTCGATATTGAATAGCATCGATACAGCTGCTTTAATTTTGGAAAAAGAAGACGATTCATGGTCCATTTTTATAATGAATGACTGCTTTTCAGATTTATTTAAAGTTCCGAAAGTAGGGCATTGGAAATATCTTAAAAATTACCTTCCAGGACTTTGCAGCGAAATAGAAAATCTTGATTTTGCCGAACTTAAAACAGCGATTTCGATCAAAATTGAAGAGCAGGATTTGCAAACTTTCATGTTGCAAACGTCTCGAACGCAAACATACAACAAAGAATATTTTATTGTTTTATTAGACAGTATTCAGCGCGTAATTGAGAAAAAAGAAAAAGAAGCGTGGATTAATTTAATGAAGATTATTTCGCATGAATTAATGAATTCTTTAACGCCGATTCGTGCGCTTTCGCAGAATTTAATTCATATTGTGGATCAGGAAGAATTGGAAGAAGATGATTTTGAAGACATTAAAAGCAGTATTTCAACAATCATAAACAGAAGTGATCATTTACAGGTTTTTGTAGAAAACTATAGAAAACTGGCCATGCTTCCAACGCCAAATAAACAAATGACGCCTATAAATGTTTTGTTTGAAGAATGTCTGCGTGTGATGCATCCGATTTTGAAAACGGAAGGGATTGAAGTAAGCAATGAAATGAACAGTTCGCGTTCTATTTTAATTGATAAAAACCAAATGGAACAGGTAATTATCAATTTGATTACCAACAGTATTCATGCTTTAAAAGATAAAAAAGAAAAGAAATTAATTCTTTCTAGTTATACCGAAAACAATCGTTTTTTCATTGTGATTTCGGATAACGGAAAAGGAGTAGATCCTGAAATTAGAGATAAAGTTTTCCTGCCATTTTTTACCACCAGAAAAGACGGCGCCGGAATTGGATTAACGCTTTCTAAAAACATCATCGAAGCGCACGGAGGATATTTAAGTTACCAAACCGATGAAGATCAAACGAGTTTTGTGATTTGTTTGATTTGAAAAAATGAACCATATAAGTGATATAAGTTCATTTAAAAGGTATTTATTAACGTTGACAGTGATTTTTATTGCAGAAACGCATTGCATTTCGTCTTTTTTGCTCCCGCAGATTTAGCAGATTCGACAGATTTTTTTTATTTGATTGTGAAGAATTAATCTCCTAAATCTGCAAAATCTGCGAGAGAAAATTAAGCTCTGACTAAAATGAACTTAAATCACTTATATGGTGAAAATATTATTCATCCCTGAATTTCAGGTTTCCAAAAATGTTTCTCTAAATCTACGATTTGATTGTCTACGACTTTAATGCCTTCGTTTTCTAATAGTTGCTGCATTAAATTTGTTCCGTCGAAGTGATGTTTTCCTGTCAAAAGTCCTTTTTGGTTTACGACTCTGTGTGCAGGAACGTCATCCATATTGTGACAAGCGTTCATCGCCCAGCCGACCATTCTGGCAGAACGACCAGCACCCAAAGCTTTTGCAATTGCACCATAAGAAGTTACTTTTCCAAACGGAATTTGTCTGGCAACTGCATAAACTCTTTCGAAAAAATTTTCTTCAGCCATAATTATTTTGCAACAGATTTAAAGGATTTTAAAATTAATATTTATCTGCTTAAATCTGAAAAATCTGCGTGAAAAATTTAGCTATAAAAAAGTAAAAAATCATTTTTAATCTTTAAATCTGTGGCATAAATTTTTATCCGAAGTAATAATTCAAAATATTAAAAAGCGTTACAATTGCTACTAAACCCGTGATGCTTCCGATTATTGTATTCATGTTGCGCATCATGTAATCGGTTTTCTTTTCGATTCTTCCAAAGAAAGCAATGTAGCTGT
>NZ_CAMLIX010000019.1 GCF_946479975.1 uncultured Flavobacterium sp. | reverse complement strand
CGGAAATCACAACAATCAAAATCCTAATCATAAAAATAAAAAGAATAATTTCAGAGATTCAGATTTTGAATTTGACGGAATCATCGAAAGTGAAGGTGTTCTTGAAATGATGCCAGACGGTTACGGATTTTTACGTTCATCAGATTATAATTATTTAGCTTCTCCAGATGATATTTATTTATCAACTTCACAAATCAGATTATTTGGTTTAAAAACTGGAGATACAGTAAAAGGAGTGGTTCGCCCTCCAAAAGAAGGAGAGAAATTTTTTCCTTTGGTTCGTGTATTAAAAATTAATGGCCACGATCCGCAAGTTGTTCGTGATAGAGTTTCATTCGAACATTTAACTCCGGTTTTCCCTTCAGAAAAATTTAAACTTGCTGAAAAAGGAAGTTCAGTTTCAACTAGAATTATAGATTTGTTTTCTCCAATTGGTAAAGGACAACGTGGTATGATCGTTGCACAGCCAAAAACGGGTAAAACAATGCTTCTTAAAGATATTGCAAACGCAATCGCAGCTAACCATCCTGAAGTTTATTTGATCGTTCTTCTTATTGATGAGCGTCCTGAGGAGGTTACAGATATGCAGAGAAGTGTTCGTGGTGAGGTTATCGCTTCTACTTTTGATAGAGAGCCACAAGAACACGTAAAAATCGCAAACATTGTATTAGAAAAAGCAAAACGTTTAGTAGAATGTGGTCACGATGTTGTGATTTTATTAGATTCTATCACACGTTTAGCAAGAGCTTATAACACAGTTCAGCCAGCATCTGGAAAAGTATTAAGTGGAGGTGTTGATGCAAATGCATTACAAAAACCAAAACGTTTCTTTGGAGCGGCTAGAAATGTAGAAAATGGTGGTTCTTTAAGTATCATCGCAACTGCATTAACAGAAACAGGTTCTAAAATGGACGAAGTGATCTTCGAAGAATTTAAAGGAACTGGTAACATGGAATTACAATTAGACCGTAAGATAGCTAATAAACGTATTTTCCCAGCAATCGATCTTACGTCTTCAAGTACACGTCGCGACGATTTATTGTTAGACGAAAAAACACTACAAAGAATGTGGATTATGCGTAAATACCTATCAGATATGAACCCAGTAGAATCTATGGACTTCGTAAACGACCGTTTCAAGAAAACAAAAAATAACGAAGAGTTTTTGATTTCTATGAATGACTAGGGGAAGGTTCTAAGATACTAAGTTTCTAAGTTTTTTAGCAGTCGAAGTAATTAAGAGCAATAAAATATATAACAAAAAAAAGGATGAATTAAATTCATCCTTTTTTTTATGACATTTCCTGAGCAAAAAACATTTAAGGTATTGATTTTTGGGCGTAAGTTTTTAGGATTTCTGTAGAGAAGATAAATAGATATAAAAAAAGGATGAGTTTTTTAAAACTCATCCTTTTTTTATAAACATTCCTAAGAGAAAACTTAGAATCTTAGTATCTCAGAACCTTAGCAACTTAGAATCTTATTTCTTATCCACTACCGGTCTATTCTCTCTATTTGCTAAATCCCAAGCAAGAACGAAAGCCAATTTTGTTCTTTTGGTTAAAGCATCATATTCGATTTTTTCTGGAGTATCGTCCTTTCCGTGGTAATCTTCGTGAACACCATTGAAAAAGAAAATTGACGGAATACCGTGTTTTGCAAAGTTGTAGTGATCAGAACGCTCGTAAAAATGATTTGGATCTTTAGGGTCGTTAAACTTAAAATCTAAGTCCATTTTGATGTATTTCTCGTTTTGAGCTACAACAGCATTGTGCAAGTCAGACGACAATCTGTCTGCACCAATTACGTAAACATAATTATTCGTTTGAGCATGCGGCACATCGCGACGACCAATCATATCAATGTTGATATCGGCGATAGTATTTGCAATTGGAAATAACGGATTTTCAGAATAAAAACGAGAACCATGCAAACCGTGTTCTTCTCCAGTTACATGAAGAAAAAGAATAGAACGTTTTGGTCCGTGTCCTTGTTTTTTAGCTTTAGCAAATGCTTTCGCCATTTCGATAACCGCTACAGTTCCAGAACCATCGTCATCGGCTCCATTGTAAACTTCGCCATTTTTAATTCCGACGTGATCGTAATGAGCAGAAATAACTAAAATTTCATTTGGTTTTTCAGAACCTTCGATATAGGCCCAGATGTTTTCAGAATCTGGTAAATTTTCATTTCTTTTTGCGTTTAAGAAAGCAGCAGGAATATGCTGATAGTAATCAGCTGCACCTTTTGGAAAAGTGATACCATTTTTTTTGTATTGGTCAATCATATAAAGACCCGCTTTTTTCTGTCCTTTAGAACCCGTTTCGCGGCCTTCCATTTCGTCAGAGGCAATTGTGTAAAGCATTTCTTTTAGGTCTTTCTCGCTAATTGCTTTAACATATTTGGTTGGATCCGAATTGTCTTTTGATGCTGTTGACTGCGCAGTTTTACAAGAATACGCAGAAACAACTAATAATAAAAGGAGTAGTTTTTTCATTCCTAGTAGTTAGTGTAAATTAATAAATGTGTAAAGAACGTATAAAGTAAGTAAAAATAGAATAAAAAGTGAGTTTATAATAAAAAGAAAGAAACTTTTTACAAATGATACAATTCTAGATTCTCCATAAAAACGATGATGTGCAGGGTAAAAATAGTAACACATCCAAATTGTTCCTATAAACGTAGTAATTGATGAGATAAAAGACAGCGGACTTTCTTCGCCAAATAAACCAATCAATCTATTTATAATAAACATGATCAGAAAAATCAATAAGAGAAAAGAGAAGTAATGAAGCGTGAAAATTCCGTGATCAAAATAATACCATTTCTTTTTATTATGAAAAAGCCACAAGAAAAAAGCAAAAAACGGCATAATTATAAATAGAATTTTGGGGATGTTGTGTCCAAAAGATTCTATGAATTTTACAATTATTTCTTTTTTGGTATATTTTTCAGTAACATGAACGACTTTTTCATAAAACCAATACGATGTTGCATTTAACTTTTCGCTTTCCTTTCCATATTTCTGGATGGAATCAATTTCTTTCATCGTTTTCAAATGAAAATAAGACTTGTCAAGAGTTTTCGACTTTAAATATGATTTTTCCTTCCAGTTTTCCTTTTCTTTTGTAATTGCTTTTTCAAAATTAGATGTGATTTCCTTGTCATTTTTCGATAGTTCATCACTTACATTACTTGGAAATAATGCAATTAAAAGAAAGGTAATAAAACTAATAAAGATGTAAAGACGAACCGGAGCCAGATAAGACAATCTTTTTCCAGAAAGATATTCTTTAGTTAAAGTCGATGGTTTAAAAAGAAGATTTTTTATCGTTTTCCAAAAGGCATTTTCATAGTGCGTTAAATCTTCAAAAAAATGAATAAATAAATGATGAAACGTCTTTCGGCTGTCGCTGTTTTCCTGTCCGCAGTTGGGGCAGAATTTCTGATCCACAACGTGCCTGCAATTTAAACATGTTTTATCTTCTCTAATTTTACTGTGTGACATTGGTTATTTTAGGATTTGTTTTTGGTGGGAGTTAATGTGGTATTATTTTTTCAGGACTTCATTTAAGAAAAGCTGCAAATGATCAAAAGAGCGTTTTGCTGCAACAGGATTATAAGCCGCGCCTTTAGAATTGTCGTTTCCAGCTTCTGGATTTGTAAAAGAGTGAACAGAATTTGCATAATAAATCATCTGCCAATCTGCTTTAGTATCACGCATTTCCTGCTGAAAAGCTGTAATTTCGTCTTTTGGCACAAACGGATCATCTGCTCCGTGGCAAACTAAAACTTTAGTAGAAATGGCATCTGTTTTTCTGCTGGCATCTTTTCCTAAACCACCGTGAAATGAAGCCACTCCTTTAAGGTTCAAATGACCTCTGGCAGCTTCTAAAACTCCAGTTCCGCCAAAGCAATATCCAATTGCAACAATATTATCTGCATTGGCGCCAGATTTTATTAATTCTTGCAAAGCAGTATTAATGCGTTTTTGATACGCTTCGTAATTTGTTTTATAAAAACCAGCTTGCTTTCCAGCTTCGCCAGTATTTTTTGGATAGTTTCCTTCTCCATAAATATCTGCGATAAAAACGTGATAGCCCAGTTTAGATAATTCTTCGGCAATTCCTTTAGAAGCATTATCGATTCCGAGCCAGGCAGGCAAAAGTAAAATACCAGGATTATTGGCACTTTTTTTAGCCGATTTTATAAATAAGCCATTCAGCTGTTGAGTTCCTTCGCTATATTTTACTGGTTTTAGTTGCGCATTCATAGCAGTAGAGAATAAGATTGCACTGAATAAAATTAGTACGTGATTTTTCATAATTGGACAATTTTTAACAAATATCAGAAATATTATGTTACAAAAAAACCTCACAAGTAAATTATTGTGAGGTTTATAACGTATATATTATTTTAATAAAATAAGAGCCTGTTTAAAGTTTATTTAAACTATTTTTAACCGCAAATTACGCAAATTTCCGCTCATTCAATTTGTGAAAATTTGTGTAATTTGTGGTTGAATAACCTTATTTTATAAATAGGCGCCTCAAATATATCTTTATAAAGATATTTATATGTTGTACAAAAATAAATTAGAAAATTTAAACAGGCTCTAAGTGTTTTTTAAAGTGAAATATTCCTCTTAAAAGCACAGCCCAATTCTACAATCGAATCGGTTTTTGCTATTCCAGGAATTCCGTCGATTTTCTCGTAAAGAATACGGCGCATATGCTCGTGATTTTTGGCTATAATTTTAATGTATAAAGTAAAAGAACCCGTAACATAATAACATTCAGTAATTTCTGGAATCTCTTTCAGCGCTTCGATAATGCGGTCAGAATCAGAATCTTTATTTAAGGTAATTCCAGTAAATGACGCCCAGTCGTAACCAATTTTCTTCTCCTGAATAATGGGTTTTATGCCTCCAATTATACCTTGTTCGATCATTCTGTTAATGCGCTGATGCACCATTGTATTTGATATTTTCAAATTAGCAGCAATAGCAGAAAAAGCCATTCGTCCGTCTTTTTCTAATTCTTTAATAATATTAATATCAAATTCGTCTAATAAATCCATTCAATAAAATCGTTTAAAAATTACGTTTTGTGATTTATAAAAGTAATTCTTTTTTTTAATAATCAGTTTATGAATTGGGTTTTCTAATAAAATAAATATAGCTTTTTTAAAGCTTTAAAATATAATTTTTGACTTATTTTTAATTAATTTTAAGTCAAAATGTAAATTTTAAAGCGAAATTAAATTAATTTTAATATTTTTGTAAAAATAAAAAGCAGATTATGATAAGTACAGAAAAAGCACTTTCGTCGAAATCAGAAGTTTTGATTGAAAAAGAGAATAAATATGGAGCTCATAATTACCATCCGCTTCCGGTAGTTTTGGAGCGTGGAGAAGGAGTTTACGTTTGGGATGTCGACGGAAAGAAATACTTTGATTTTTTATCTGCTTATTCTGCAGTTAATCAAGGGCATTGTCATCCAAAAATTGTAAATGCAATGGTAGAACAAGCTCAAAAACTGACTTTGACTTCGCGTGCTTTTTACAATGATAAATTAGGAAACTACGAAGAATATGTAACCAAATATTTTGGTTTTGATAAAGTGTTACCAATGAATACTGGTGCTGAAGCAGTAGAAACAGCACTTAAAGTTTGTAGAAAATGGGCTTATGAAGTGAAAGGAATTCCAGAAAATCAAGCGCAGGTTATTGTGTGCGAGAATAATTTTCACGGAAGAACCACTACCATTATTTCATTTTCAAATGATGAAACAGCGCGTAAAAACTTCGGACCTTTTACAGATGGTTTCATTAAAATCGAATATGACAATTTAGAAGCGCTTGAAAATGCTTTAAATGCATCAAAAAATATTGCTGGATTTTTGGTTGAGCCAATTCAAGGCGAAGCAGGAGTGTATGTTCCGTCTGAAGGTTATTTAGCGAAAGCGAAAGCACTTTGCGAAAAACATAATGTACTTTTTATTGCAGATGAGGTTCAAACCGGAATTGCGCGTACAGGAAAATTATTAGCCGTTCATCACGAAAATGTGCAGCCGGATATTTTAATTTTAGGAAAAGCCATTTCTGGTGGCGTTTATCCAGTATCGGCTGTTTTGTGTAATGATGAAATCATGAATGTGATTAAGCCAGGACAACACGGATCTACTTTTGGAGGAAATCCAGTTGCAGCAGCTGTTGCCATTGCAGCTCTTGAAGTTGTTAAAGACGAAAAACTTGCAGAAAACGCAGAACGTTTGGGAATAATTTTAAGAGACGGATTAAATAAAATTGCTGAAAAGAACAATTTAATCACGCTTGTTCGCGGAAAAGGTCTTCTGAATGCCATTGTTATCAACACAGACGAAGAATCTGATTTGGCTTGGGAAATCTGCCTAAAATTCAGAGACAACGGATTATTAGCAAAACCAACTCACGGAAATAAAATTAGACTGGCACCACCTTTGGTAATGACTGAAAAGCAGGTTCAGGAATGTTTGGAGATTATAGAAAAATCTTTGAATGATTTTAGAAGATAAAATATTTTTTTTTCAGATATACTAAAGAAAGCGTCTCATACAGAGACGCTTTTTTTATATTAAAACTAATTGATTTTACCGTATTCTAATACAAAAATGGCTTTTAGTGGCTGTAGTGTAATTATTTGTAAAGATATATTTACAAGTATTAACTAACTAAAATCCATTATCATGGCGCATTTTTCAGACCAGGTTCACATTACTATCTCAGGTTTTACCAAAAATATTGTTTATTACGATTTAAAGCTGTCCCAGACAATGGCTGACCACCATCATTTTTCATTTGTGTGGCAGTATACCGGACAGGCGGTTATAAAACCCGAAGACCAGGCAAAAGCACTAAGAAGTTTTAACGGAAATGAAGTAATCTTTACCTTCAAAAGCGTGACAGGCATCAGACTGATGAGCAAAGGAATCATTACGGGAATTTCATCGGTTGATTTAAACGGAAGCCCTGCCGGAATTCACGTAAACGGAACAAGCCACAGTATCGTTATCGATGACATGCCAAAATCAAGAACCTATCTCGAGAGAAGTATGGATGATATAGTGCTGGACTTGTTGTCTGAAGGGCCGACGGAATTTTATCAGAGAGACGCCATAAGATCTACCTATATGAAGATGTTCGACTGTATGGCACAGTACAACGAAACCAATTTTAATTTTCTTAAAAGACTCGCTTCGCGTTACGGACAGTGGTTTTATTTTGACGGAATGCGCATGCAGTTTGGACAGATCAAAAATTCGAAAATAAAACTCATTAACGGAGCGTCGCTTCATAACTTTAAGATTCAGCTTAATATGGCCGCGCATAAAATTTCGCTGGCAGGTTATGATTATAATACAGCGTCCAATATTCGAAATGCATCGGCACGGACTTCTGAGGGCAGTAAAGACAGTTTTGCATCCAATGTAGGCTACAATCAGGGAACCGTTGTCCAGCCTGAACTTATTTTCGGCGCTTACACCAATAATGGCCAGACGAAAGATGAACTAGAAGAAATGGTTAAACTCCAGACTGCAGGAAGCGATGCAGGCAGCGTTTACTACAGCGGTATATCATACTTCCCATTAGGTTTAGGACAGACTTTTACGATTGTTAACCAGACTGTGGAGCATCATCTTGTGTGTATAGAATCTACCCATCACTCGCAGGTACACGGTAATTATACATGTGAGTTCAAAGCCATTCCTGCTGATGTTTCGGCGCCTCATTATACCGATGTGCATGTTTACGCCAGAGCAGAAACCCAGCCCGCAAAAATACTGGACAACAACGATCCCGAAGGACTGGGACGCGTAAGAGTTGAATATTTCTGGGCGGCAGGAAGCAGATCGAGTGAGTGGATGCGCGTTGTACAGAATTATGCTGGTCCGAGCAGAGGATCTTACTGGAGGCCAGAAATTGAAGATGAGATTATGGTAAGTTTTGAAGGCGGCAATGCACAAAGGCCTTACGTTATGGGAGTGCATTATAACGGCAGTGCAAAGCCTGAGTTTTTTGACCAGAACAACAATATAAAAGGCTGGAAACTTCGATTTGGAATGCTTTTCAAATTTATAGAGAAAGTGGGTATCTGGCTTTCTGACCCTAGTGGAAATGAGATTCAGCTTGATGAGGAAGGAAGAAATATTAATGCTACTACTCCTGAAACTTTCACCATACGAGCGAAAAATATTGTTTTTGAGGCTACAGAGAGTATTACTTATACTGCTGGGACTAATATTAATGAAACGGCAGTATTAAATAAAACTGCCAGTATTGGAGGAATTTTAAATACGAATATTGGAGGACATAAGTTCTTGAATGTAACAGGGGATTACAATGCCAATATTGAAGGCGATTATAATTCAGATTTTAAAAAAGACCATAATACAACCAGTAATGGAAGTATAATTTCTAATAGTGATGATTCTCAGGAAATGCATTCTAAAAAAAATATTAAAAATAACAGTAGTGAAGATACTACACAAAACTAGTGACATGAGAACAGTCAGTGGAATAGATCTTACATACCATACTGATGGAAGTATCTGGATTTATCGAAATACAAAAAATAATGCGTCTTTTATGGTTTCTAAGGATGGAGCGGTTTCTTATAATGATCCTTTTGGTAATTATATGACAAGTTCGCCACAACAGATTAGGATTAACTTCGAGCATTTTGCATTAAAAAATTATGGAGAAGAAATAAGAAGATCAGATGGAACAAGACTTATAATGCTGTTAAAGGAAGAGATTCAGGAAATCGCCAATAAGACTTTTTATGCCCAAGACCAGTTTCATGCAATTGACTTTTTAACTTTTATTATAACCGAAGAAAAATAAGTATTATGTCATTTAACTTAAGAGTAAAAGGAAACATTATTACCAATGTTGGCGGAAAAAAAAGATTATATGCGAAGGAAGGAATAGAAATTAATTCTAACAAACGAATTATTTATTCTGCACCAGAATATACATATGGAGAACCGGAAGATCCGCCAAAGAAAGAAGTTATAGAAAGTGCAACTAAACTAGAAAGCACTTATATATATGACCATCTTTTGAGCGTTGCAAACGAAATATTACCCAAATTTAATACAGATGATACCAGTATTATATATAAGTTTTATAAAGCAATAAAAAATGAGGAGATTTTAAATCTTCCTATAAAAGTTTCTGCAAATTTAATTTCAGGAAAAGCATTTTATGATCCTGATGAAAAGAAAATTATTGTTTGGGAAACAACTTTGTTAGACATTGAGAAAAATGGTGATAAAAAAATAAAGCTCCTTCAAGATTTTACCCAGTCTTACAGCGACTATTTAAACGATTGCCTAAATAAAATAAGTAGTCAGAAAGGTTTTGAAAGTTACGAATATGATTTGTTCCGATTTGATGCCTTAGGGGCAGAAACTGTAATTATTGGAAAACTAGAAAGTACAACATACAAAGGAAACTTAGAACTTTCATTTCCAGAAAACGAAAGTGTTCAATCTAAAAAAGAAAACTGGAAATCAGAAAAGAATCCAAAAGGACATGGGCCAAATGTTGGTGATGACAATTTTTATGATGATGGCCCAGATGATCCGCCAACCAAAAACCCTAATATAGGGCTTAAATTTAGTTACAGCTTAAAGGGTGGTTTTACAGCAAGTATATATGTTGGGGTTACTAAAAATGTTAGTTCAGGTAATTTTGGTGCAATGGGAGGACTTAATACAGCTTTAACATTTTATGCCAAAGGAGCAGTTGGAACATCTTCTATGAGTCCAACACTTGTTACTTTAAGTGCAACACCATCGGTTACTCTTGGTTACAAAACTGGAAACGCTTTAGAGATGAATCTTTTTAATAACGCCTCCGGTTCTGGAATTTGGAATCCATATGAGTATGCCTTTTCAGTTGGGACAACAGGTATCTTAAGTTCAGGAGAAGTGTCTCCAGAATTTAATCCTGAAACAGGAGAATTTGATAAAAATCCTTATAATTCTCATGATATAAGTCGTAAAAATCAAAATCGCACCCGAAATCAAATTGTAGGTGGGGCAGCTATAAAAGTAGGTAACTTTATGATAGCCTCATTTAACGATATTTACAAACCTCCGTTATTTTTCGGTATGGGTTCAGATCAGTATTGGTCAGCAGGAATAAATATGAAAGTAAAATTTCCTAATTCTATTCATGCAGCATATGCTGTTGATATGTACTACGGAAAATCAAACAATAAGAATACTTTTAATCAAGACAAAATATTTGATAATCAAAATTACGATTATCAACAAATGTTTGACGTTTTGCTAAACCGTGGTCAAGAAACTTTTTCCTTAATAGATAGATATGGAAACCTTACAACAAAAACAACACACGGATACGGTACATTTTGGCCTACTAATGCTATGCATGATAGTATTTCTTTTCCTGAAAAGCCGAAAGAGCCTACTAAACCATTAAGTTCGGAATTTCAAGACGAGAATAAATACAATGAAAGTAAGAAAAATTATGACGAAAATTTGGACAAGTATAAACGTGATTTAAGAAATTATAATATAAGCATCCAGTTAAAGTCTAAACCAACTTTTCATCATTTATATGTTGTATATGATGTTAATAACAAAGAGAGTTTAGAACGCCTTAAAAAATATCTGCATGCAGGACAGTCTGAGGAAGGAAAATTATTGAAAGAGTTTTATTTATTAGAAGAAAAAAACAACAAATAATAACAAGATAAAATGTTAAGTTCTTTCATATTAATTAATTATGTATCGGATTAATGATTTTAGAATAAAAACAATATAGAGTATATATTAAATAAATGAAATTTAGATTTTAAACGAACAAATCAATACAAACTGTAAATGAAAATTAAGATAATTATATTAATGTCGTTAATTGTAAATGCTTGTAGTTCTTCTCAACAAGTGATAAAAAGTGAAGAAAAAACAAGTCAAGATTTCTTGAAAATAAATCATGTATACTCAGAATTGGATGAAAACAGTTATAATAATCTTTATTTTTTTAATTCCGAAAATAACACAGTATATTTTTCAAAGTATAAAGTAAACGATACAATTAATAAGATAAATAAATTAAAAACAACATTTTTTGGAGAATATAAGGTTGAAAATAACACCGTTAAAATACAACGATATATTCCAAAGACTGTAAAAGTAAGTAGTAGGAACTTTATTGAAAGTATTATATTCACATTTCCTCTACCTACACCTCGAACTGAAAAAAAAGAGATAACAATCGTTGGCAAAGAAATAATTACTGAAGGTGAAATTAAAGGAGATACCATTGTAATGAAAAAAATGTATTTCGGAACCAAAAAGTTAAATTTTGAAAAGAAAAGATTATCAAAGTCACATAATGTAAATTCCATTTTAATTTGTGAACCCAAATTTAAAGGAGTGATTAAAAAAGACAATATTTATGATAATTATAAAGTAGAAATAATTGAAAACTAATAATACTAATTAATGGTAACGAATAATTTAAAAGAGAAACACAAAAACTATCAATGCCAATATTTTTTTTTAAAAATTAAGACCAATAGTTTTAAATTATTAATAAGTATATTACAAAGATGAACAAAAAATTTTCACCAATATTTAGCATAAAAAATATCAGCTTTTGTTTAATACTTCTATGTAGTGTAGAAGCTTTTTCTCAATATACTTTAATCCCAGATGAAAATTTTGAAAAAAAATTAATTAGTTTGGGGATTGACACCGGTGAACCAGACGGTAGAGTATTAACTTCCCTTATTAAAGAAGTTACAAATTTGGATGTTTCCAGAAAAATCATAGACGAAGATTATTCTGATTCTTTGCCAATTTCAGACTTGTCAGGTATTCAAGATTTTACTGCGTTGAAAAAACTAAACTGTTCACAAAATACTTTGACTTATTTAGACCTGAAAACAAATGTAAATTTAATATACTTAGATTGTAGTTTTAATTATTTAAGATCTTTAAATATTTCTGGAAATAGTAATCTCAGGGTTTTAAACTGCAGTAAAAACTATTTAGAAATTTTAGATGTTACTAAAAATAGTCTTTTGTCCGAGTTATACTGTATTACAAGTCAATTATCAACTCTTGATGTCAGCAAAAATAAGTTTTTAACTAAGTTAAATTGTAGTTGGAATAATTTATTCACAATTGATTTAAAGAGTAATAAAATTCTTTTAGAATTAAACTGTTATGGAAGTAACTTAACAAAAATAGATGTTACTCAAAATTTGATTCTAAAAAACATCAATATTAATTGGAATGAATTAAAAGAAATAAATGTATCGCAAAACAAATATCTGAAAGTATTAAGTTGTGAGAGCAATAAACTGAAAGAATTAAATATAACAAAAAACAAAGATTTAATAAACCTAAACTGTAAGGACAATTATTTGACAACTCTAGATATTACTAATAATAAAATTATAAATGCAATTAGCTTAAGCAAAAATAGTCTTTCTAATGTTGATTTTTCAAAGAATATATTCTTGACAGAATTATATATTGCAGTAAATAAATTCAAAAATATTGATTTATCTAAAAATCTTTCACTTACTACGTTAAATTGCGAAAGCAACAATTTGAGTGAGCTAGATTTATCAAATAATGGAGCTTTACGTATACTGAATTGCAAAAACAATAATCTGAGGTATTTAAATTTAAAAAACTACAATAACATCAATTTTATAAATTTAGATTTAAGACCAAATCCCGATTTAAAATGTATTGAAGTTGATGACGCATCATATATTTCAGTGATTGTGCAGGATTTTAAAGATGCTGATTTTTTAACTAATTGCAATTTAGGTATGTGAGAACTGTAATGCATTAAATCCTATCTAGAATATCTTCTTCGTAATGAAGTGCAGATTGCAAATCTGACCGGTTCGGTTTGAGTAATTTTTGGAGATTATTGAGAAATCTTTGAATGATTTTAGAAGATAAATAAACTTTAAATTTAAAATACAAAAGTAGCAAATTACTTTGCTGCTTTTTTTTTACAAACCATTTTTGTTTAAAAAAGCGGAAGTTGTAACACTAACCGCTTTCTTTATAATTACTAAAATATCAAAAAAAGTAATTATTTTTTTGCTGCAGCGCCTGGAATTAATTCTCCTTTTTGTTTGAATTTGCTGTATTCTACAACTCCAGTTTTGTCTGCCCAATCAAAATATTTAGCCGATAGATCGTTTACAATTCCTGGGTTTTGAGCCGCAATGTTTGTTGTTTCTCCACGGTCTGCTTCAAGATCATAAAGTTCCCATTGGTAAGACGGATAGATAGAAACCAATTTCCATTTGCCTTCTCTAACCGCTCTGTTTCCAGCTCTTTCCCAAAATAATGGTGCGCCTCGGTTTACCTCGGTTGCATTGTCGAATAAAACGGGCAGTAAACTTTTTCCAGCAAGCGGATTAGAATTTACTCCGTTTAAGTTTTTCGGATATTCGATTCCAGCCAAGTCGTAAAAAGTAGGAGCAAGGTCAATAATATGTCCGGTTCCTTTGTCAATTCTTCCTGCTTTAATTTTTGATGGATACCAAGCAATAAACGGAGAACTGAAGCCGCCTTCGTGCATGTTGTTTTTATAATCTTGTAACGGCGTATTCGACAAATAAGCCCAGTTTTGTTCCTGATAATCAAAAGATCCAGAAGAACCAACTGGTCCGTCGTTTCTAACCAAACCTCTTTTTAACGGATTGTAAGTATTAAATCCGCCTTGAGCGCCATTGTCTGCAATAAAGACAATTAAGGTATTTTTGTCTTTTTTCAATGCTTTTAGTTTGTCTAAAACTTTCCCAACGTTTTGGTCCATATTATCGACCATTGCGGCGTAAACTTCCATTTTTGCTTTCCAGAATTGTTTTTCATCGTAAGTCAGTTTTGACCATTCTGGCACTTCTGGATCACGTGGAGCGATAGTTTGGTTTGGAAGTAAAATTCCGCTTTCTTTTAATTTTTGAATTCTTTTCTCTCTTAAAACATCCCAGCCTTCGTCAAATTTTCCTCTATATTTTGCAATGTCAACTTGTTTTGCCTGCAATGGCCAGTGAGGCGCAGTAAAAGCCAGATATAAAAAGAAAGGTTTATTTTCTTTGTTTTGTTCATCTAAGAAAGTAACTGCATTGTTCCCAATTTCGTCTGTGAAGTAGTATGAGTCATCTTTTGGATGCAGTTCTTCATTATTACGAATCATTTTTACAGGATAAGCCGTTTTCCCGAAAGGAAGCGGTTTGGTATCAAAATAATTCGCAGCGCCTTTTAAGATTCCGTAAAACTTATCAAAACCTCTTTGGTTTGGCCATTGCGCCTGATCTTCAGAACCCACATGCCATTTCCCCGACATTAAAGTGCTGTAACCTCCTGAACGGAAAACTTCGCCTAAAGTCAAAGATTCTTTGTTTAAATAACCTTGATAAGCTGGCAGACCTAAATTCACATCAAAATATCCCACTCCGGCTTTGTGCTGATATTGTCCTGTTAATAACGACGCTCTGGTTGGCGCGCAGATAGAGTTATTGTAAAATTCGCGAAGACGCGTTCCTTCTTTCGCCAAACGGTCTAGATTAGGCGTTTTAATTTCAGATCCATAATTTCCTAAATCTGAATATCCCATATCATCCACCATAATCAAAATAACGTTGGGTTTTGAGGATGCATTTTGTGCTTCGGTTTCATAAGAACCAATTATTCCCGTCAGTAAGACAGAAAATAAAATGTTTATTCTTTTATTCATTTTTTTATAATTTACTGTTAGTATATTTTAATTAGTCAAAAATTTTTAAACATATAATCCCCACGCTTCGGGATAGATTTTGAATAATTGTAAAATCTATTTTAATCTGCCGAAATCTTTTTTAAATCTGCGTGAAATACTTTTTGCGCATAGATTTTTTCACGCAGATTTAAAAGGATTAGAGCAGATGAACACTGATTAATTTCACTATACATCTATGTGTTTAATAATAATTTAGCGCCAAGCTGGAACTTGTTTCAAATTCGGATTCAAATCCAATTCTCTCTGCGGAATCGGGAAGTGAACGTGTTTTGGCTGTGCGTTGGTTTTTCCTGCTGCTTTTAATTTTGCTACAAAATAATCTGGACCTCTTCTAGCCAAATCAAACCAGCGCTGATATTCATAGGTCAGTTCCTTTCTTCTTTCTTCAAAAACAACTTCTCTAAAAGCGTCTTGACTTAAAGCTGGAGAAGTGGCTGCCAAAAGTGCCACTCCGGCTCTTGTACGTACGCGGTCAACAGCGGCGTAAGCTTCAACAGTTGGCCCTCCATTTTGTTCGTTTACAGCTTCAGCATAGATCAATAATACTTCAGCAAATCTTACAATTGGCGTATTTTTAGAAGATTGTCCAGGCGAAGCTGGCACTGCAGGATCAAAATATTTATTGAAATGAGGCGTAACTTTATACGTTTTTCCATCGGTCGGACTCACGAATTCTACTGCAAAAGTGATGTATTTTCTTTTGTCTGTTTCAGCGAAAGCTTCAAAAAGACCGCCTTCTTTATGTAAAGCATCGGCTTGATCTCCTGCAATTCCAGGAACAGAAGTTGGCGCAGCTGTAGAAGCCAGCATATTTCCGTTCCAGTTTGTTAAACCTTTAAATTGTGCCGAGAAAATATGTTCTTTTCCGTTTTTGGTTGCTACATTAAAAACATCTGCATAATTATCGAACAAATCATAAACCTTGCTGTCAATGATTTCTTTACTTTTTTCTGCCGCTTTCTGCCATTTCTTTTCGGTTAAATACACTTTAGCCAAAATACTTTTTGCAGCTCCCGCAGTGACACGGCCTTTATTTTGCTGTACAACCGGAAGTGCTTCTGCATCAATTAAATCGGTTTCGATTTGGGCGTAAACTGCTGCTTCTGGCGTATTACTTACATTGATAGCTTCTGGCGTTAAAACCGTCGTTTCGTGCAAAACCAGCGGAACGTCGCCAAACCATCTTACTAGATTGAAATATAAAAGTGCTCTTAAAAACTTCGCTTCATTAATCAAATCTTTGTCTTTCTGAGTAGTAAGATTTGGATTTTTCGTGATGTTATCAATCGCCACATTTGCTCTATTAATCCCGTCATAACTTTGTCTCCATAATTCGATCATACGGTCGTTTGAGGCATCATGTGTAAGGTTTGATAATGCTCTAACATGCGCATTTCTAGCTCTTGGTCCAGCTTCGTAATCGTCTGTTGCCATTTCGGTTGCAATCTGAATCAATCGATTGTAAAGTGTATGTGTAGAACTGTTTATAGCGTTATGAATCGCAATAACTGCTGCATCTGCATCTTCGGTAGTTTTATAAAAATTGTTGGACGAGATAAAAGCTTTTGGATCTTCGTCCAAAGGATTGCAGGCACTTACTAAAAAGAGAACTGCTAAACTGAATATAATGGTATTTTTCATGATAAATCTTTTAGAAGGTTACGCTTAATCCGCCTGAAATTGTTTTTGATGAAGGATAAATTCCGGTATCTGTTCCTGGAGAAATTGTGGTTCCGTTGGTTACTTCAGGATCAAAGCCAGAATATTTCGTCCAAGTCAATAAATTTTCTCCAATGACACGGAATTTCACTGATGTTAAGCTTAATTTTTCTGATAATTTTTTAGGCAGATTGTAACTCAAAGTGATGTTTTTTACTCTCACGAAAGAGCCATCTTCTACAAATCGGTTAGAGAAAACCGGTGCAGGATCCAATTTTGCTCTTGGCGTTGTAGTGCTCGGATTTGTTGGGGTCCAGGCATCAAGAGCTGAGGTCGAAGCATTTTGCTGTCCATTATACAATTCTAAAGCTTGTAAGTTTCCGTTCAGGATTTTATTTCCAACAGAACCATTTACTAAAACAGCCAATTCAAAACCTCTGTAAGTAAAATTATTAGAGAATCCGAAAACAAAATCGGGCTGTGCGTCGCCAATACTTGTTCTATCTGCGGCAGTTGTAAAAGCTCCGTCTCCGTTGATATCTTTATACAAACGATCTCCAGCTTTTGGCGCGGCATTTCCTGTGTAAACTCCTTTTGCTGCAACTTCATTGGTTTGCAGAATTCCGTCTGTAACCGCTCCGTAGAAAGTTCCCAGAGATTGTCCAACTTTCAAAATATAATTTCCAAAAGTGTAAAATTCAGCTCCATTTCCTAAAGCAATAATTTTGTTTCGGTTGAATGCAATATTGAAATTTGATGTCCAAGAAAAAGCAGTATTTCCTAGAGAAGCATTCAAACCAAGTTCAATTCCTTGATTTTGAACAGAACCAAAATTTTGTAAAGAAGACGTAAATCCAGTTGTGTATGGAAGCTGTACATCTAACAATAAATTTTTAGTTGTTTTGCGATATAAATCAACAGTTAAATTTAATTTATCATTGAAAAAACCAACGTCAACACCAGCATCAAACTGGTTCGTTAATTCCCATCCTAGATTGCTGTTTGATATTCGCGTAGGCGTAAAACCAGTATAAATTTGATCTCCAAAAAGGTATTTTACACTTGTCAAAGTTGATAAAGATTGATATTCTCCAATTTCTTGATTTCCAGTTGCACCCCAGCTTGTTCTAAATTTCAAACTGTTGATAACGTCTTTTACAGGAGTAAAAAAATCTTCGTTGCTGATCTGCCAGGCAGCAGCGACAGAAGGGAAATACCCCCATTTATTGTCTTTTCCAAATCGAGAAGAACCATCGGCTCTAATACTTCCAGTTAAGAAATATTTAGAATCAAAATTGTAATTTACTCTTGATAAATACGAGTTTAACGCCCACGTACTTTCGCCAGAAGACGGCATTAAAGCAATATTTCCACTTTGTAAACTATAGTAGGAAGTAATATCGTTTACATATTGCTGTGAACCCGCGTTGTTGTATTCTCTTGTGGCACTTTGCTGTGTATAACCTGCTAAAACATTCAAGTTATGTTTGCCGCCAAAAACCTTTGTATACGTTAAAGTATTTTCGTTTAACCAGCTTCTAGATTCGGCATTTCCAATTTTTCCTTCGCCATTTGTAATCGAACCTTCATAAATAGTTGATGGCAGATAACTTTTTTCTTTGTTGAAAATCATATCAGTTCCAAAAGAAACTTTAAAAACTAGATTTTTTAGTATGTCATATTCCCCGTAAACAGTTCCTAAAATACGATCGTTGATCGATTGATTTTTACGTTCGTTTAAAGTCGCAATTGGATTAGCAAAAATGTTTTCGAAAGGATTTCTAAGCGTATAACTTCCGTCTGGCTCATAAATCGTTGCAGTTGGAGGCATACTTATTAATGCCGTTATTAAACCAGAAGGCGCAACTTTCGATTTGGTTTCTGCAATCGTTAAGTTTAATCCAAATCGTGCTTTACTGCTTAATTTTGAACTTAAATTTACGCGTCCGCTGAAACGCTCAAAACCAGTGTTTTTAATAATTCCTTCTTGATTATAATAGTTTCCAGAAACGGCATATTTTGTCTGATTATTACCGCCTGAAATACTCAATTGATGATTTTGCGTTATTCCTTTTTGGAAAGCGGCATCCTGCCAATCAGTTCCTTTTCCTAGCTGGGCAATCTGTGCATCACTCAAATATTGATTTGTACCTCCTGATGGATTAGAATCATATAAAGCAGCGTTTCTCAATCGAGAAAAACCTTGCGCATCTAGAAGATCAATTTTTTTGCGGACTTCCTGCTGGCCAATTGTAAAATCATAATTAACAGTTGGAGCAGCGTTTGAACCTTTTTTGGTTGTTATAATTACCACTCCGTTTGCGCCTCTTGAACCATAAATTGCCGTTGATGATGCATCTTTTAAAACCGTAATCGATTCTATATCTGCGGGATTTATTGTCGAAAGCGGATTAGTCGGTGTACCACTCAAAACGCCAGAAGTCACATCTGAATTGTATAAAGGAAATCCGTCAATAACATATAAGGGTTCATTTCCTCCTTGAATCGAACTTCCACCACGAATACGAATACTCATTCCTGCGCCCGGCTGACCTGAAGTCTGCGTTACGTTAACACCCGCAACAGATCCTTGAAGCGAACTTTCAAGTGTTTTTTGTGTAGCTTTTAATGACATTTGAGCGACAGTTTCTGCAGCTCCAGTGTAGTCTTTTTTAGAAGTGCTTCCGTATCCAATGATGACAATTTCATTTAATTCTTTGACATCTTCTTTTAAAGAAATTTGAACAAAATCTTTTGTTGCGATATGTTCTGTGGTGATATATCCCATATAACTTACAACTAAAGTATAAGGGAATATTTGTCCAGTTTGGAAATAGAATTTTCCGTCAAGATCAGTTACGGCAGCGTGCGTTGTTCCTTTGATTTGAACGGTAACTCCAGGAATTGGCTGATTGGTAACTTGGTCGGTAATAGTACCGTTTAAGGTCGAATTAATTAAAGGTTTTGTGTTTTGGGCCTGTATTGTAATCGAAATTAAGAATACAAAAAGCCACAAAAAGGCATGTAATTGCTTGTTCATTACTTTTTTGGATTTAAATAATAAAGCGATACGAAGAATTGATTTTTCAATTCCCGAAGGCTTTTTATAATGATAAATGTTCTTTGAGTCTTGCCATTTCCGTTGCCGCAGAAATGGTTTTTACTATGAAAGGATAGGGCAGTGCATGATTTTCATTTTGGTTCTTGTTTTAGTTATAGCTTTTTTTTTAGTTATTATAGTTTTGACATATTTACTCATTTAATGTCATGAGAACATTAGTTGTTTTTGTCAATTTGAATTGAGTTTAAGAGTTTATTTCCGAAGAGAAAATGAAAATAAATAATTAGTTTTAAGAGCAGATGCACATATAACAGAGAGAGTTATACGTGATTTTTTCAAGAAGAATGTATTGCGATGTGTAAGCTGTTGTTTTCAAAATGCAGTTCTTTATTATTAAACTCTACTAATCCTATAGACAAAGTTAATTTTATTATAATGAAAACCAAAAGAATATTTAATTTTTTTGAGATTTTGCGAGCGTGGAATAGCTTGTGTGTAGGTTTTTAATTTTTAAGTTGTTGATAATTAGTATTTTGTTTTGAAATGAATGAATTAAGAAGAAAATTTAAAAATATATTCTTTATACAGTTTTTACTTGCTTTTTGGTGTTTACAAATTGAATAAAAAGAAAACCCGACAGGTTTTTAAAACCTGTCGGGTTCAGCTGTAAAACTATATTCTGAGGCAAAATCTTGTTAAGTTAACGCTGGAAACAATTCAAAAAAAATCTTGATAATTTATTTTATTTTTCAAGGATTAAACAGCAAAAAAGCAATAATCAATGTAATAATGATATTAAAGAATTGTGCCGCGAGAAATGCAATAAGAGGTTTTCGACTATTATTTTGAAGTAGATCTTTAAAATTCGTTTCTAAACCAATACTAGTAAAGGCCAAGGCAAACCAAAGTCCTTGTAGATTTTTTAAACTTTCTTTGACTGTATCGCGTGTTTCTGGTAAAACGAAAAAAGAAAAAACGATCGAAGCACCAATAAATCCGAGGACAAATTTTGGGAAACGTTCCCATATGACACTAAGAGTTGGTTTAGAATTTTGAACTTCTGAAGACTGATTATGTGTGTAGGTCCAATAAACTGAAATTGCAAATGCTGCTAAACCCAGTAAAACATTTTGAGAAAATTTTACTATGGTACTAATTTTTAAAGCTGTTTCGCCGACCAAAGTTCCAGAAGCAACAACAGCTCCTGAAGTATCAATGCTTCCCCAAAGCCAAGCTCCTGTAACTTCTTCAGGAAAATTAAAATGGCTTGCTATAATGGGCATGAAAATCATCATTGGAATGGCAGTAACCAAAACCATCGAGATTACGTACGACAATTTTTTAGAATCCCCTTTTATGGCTCCAGATGTTGCAATCGCAGCAGAGACACCACAGATAGACACTGCGCTTGAAATCATCATAGTCAATTCATCGTCGACTTTTAATTTCTTGCAAAGCCAAAAAGCAAAATACCACACCGATAAAACTACTATTAAAGCTTGAATTAAACCTAATGAGCCTGCTTTCAAAATATCGGAGAAAATTACACTGGTTCCCAATAAAACCAATCCGATCTTTACAAATAATTCGGTTGATAAAGCAGATCGAAACCATTCTGGAAGTTTAAAGAAATTGCCAATAAGTAATCCGATGGCTAAACTGAAAATGACAGCTTCTAGATTAAGCGCTTTTACTTCAGAATTTCCGGCAATAATTAAAGCAAGAACTGTTAAAACATAAATTATAGGAAATCCAAGGATGAAATTTTTGATCGATTTTCCGACTAAAAAAGCTCCAAAACTTCCAATTAAAAGAAAATATAAAAATTGAAAACCAATAATTTTCAGGTTTTCAAAATTGAATATATTCCTTAGTAAATCTGTTTCGTTTGTCCATTTAAAAAAAGGTACATCAGGAAGATATAGAAAAAGTGAAATTCCTATAATCAGGAACCCAAGAATAACGACTGTCCAGTCTTCGTGAAGATTAAATTGTTTGGTTGAGGTTGACATTTTTTATTTAAAGTGTTTATTTCTTATTACCTCCAGTTAACGCTGGAGGCAATTGATTTTGATTTAATTAGGTTAAGCTTTTTTACAAATCAACAAAGTATTTCTGTTTTCCAAAATCGAATTCATAATAGGTTAAATTAGGCCAAAGCGGTTTAATTAATCCCTTTTCCCAAGTCTGTAAAGCTGTTTGCAATTGTTTTACTTTTTCTGGATTTTTAGATGAAAGATCTGTTTTTTCAAATTTATCCGAAGCTAGATTATACAACCATTTTTCTTGCGTTTTTCCACTGATGATTAATTTCCAATCACCGCTTCTAATGGCTTTTGCATCGCCAGAGCGCCAGTATAAATCTTTGTGGGCGACTTTATTTTCATTAACTGTTGCTACTAAATCTACACCATCATAAATTCTGTCTTTTGGTAAATCAGAATGAATGGCAGAAGCGATTGTCGTGAAAAAATCTAAAGTGCTTACAGGTTGTTTATAAACTGAATTAGGCTTGATTTTTCCCTTCCACGAAAGTGCAAAAGGAACATTAATACCGCCTTCAAAATGAGAAAATTTACCGCCTTTTAATGGCGCATTTGTTGTAGCAAAAGTATAATCGGCACCGCCATTATCGCTGGCAAAAATGATTAAAGTGTTTTCTTCTAAACCTTCTTTTTTGACTTTCTCTCGGATTCTTCCAATAGCATCATCAAGAGCGCTGATCATAGCAAAATAAACGCGTTTGTTTTCGTCTTTTACATTCGGGAAACGATCGTAATACTTCTTACGAACCTGAAATGGCGTATGCGGCGCATTAAACGGAATGTACAATAAGAAAGGTTTTTTTTTATTTTTATCAATGAAAGTTTCGGCTTCTTCTGCAAATTTTTCGGTTAAATATGCTTTTTCATCAATGATGGTGGTGTCTCGACGAATTTGCCCGATTCCGACACGGCCTTTTCCCCAAATCATTTTATCGGTAAAATCTTTATGATGGTGGTTGATAATATCTGGATTGTTGTCTTCAGGAGCAAACAGCGAAAAAGCCTGATAAAATCCGTAATGATAATCGAAGCCGCGATCTAATGGAAAAAATCCTTTGTTGTGACCCAAATGCCATTTTCCGATTATTCCAGTGGCGTAACCTTGACGTTTGGCTAAATCGGCAAATGTGATTTCAGATTTTGGTAATCCTTGAGTCTTAATAGATTCATCATTTGGATATTCGATTTTATCGTTTAACCGCCAATTGTTGGTATTCATGATATATTTAAAAGCGTAATATTCTAAATTGTTTTTCGGATAACGATCACCTGGCTGATATTCATGCCCAAAACGTTCTTGATATCGTCCTGTAATCAACCCCGCGCGTGAAGGCGAACAAATCGCAGCCGATGCATAACCGTCTGTAAAAGTAACTCCAGAAGCGGCAAGCGAATCAATTTTTGGAGTAGGAGTCGATTTTCCGCCGTAAAGCGAAATATCATATTTTCCTAAATCATCGGCAAGGAGAATAATGATGTTCGGCTTTTTGCTCGAAACAGAATCTAATGGTTTTGAAGCTAAGAAGGCTTTTTTTCCTTCGGCTAATTTTTGATTTTCTTGTACTAAAGTTCCGTTGGTATTAATCGGAAAGAATAAAAAAACAGCGATTAGAAAAAGTAATAGAAGTGGAATTGCAATTTTTTTATTGAATTTAAATTTTGCCATAGTATTTTGGTTTTGGTGGTTGGAATTCTTTTTTACTAATGTTTTGTCATTTCGAGGAACGAGAAATCACACTCGTTTGTCTACAAAGATTGGTTTAGTCTTAGCGGAATTGCTAGTGTGATTTCTCCTCCGTCGAAATGACAAACTGGAGGTTTTGATGTGTTTTTAGTAAAAAAGATTATTTAGCCAACGCAACATCAACATCATTTTTTAAATTGCCTAAACCGTCTTTTTTGAAAACGATTTTACCATTTTGGTAAAAAATCAGAGTGGGAAAGACTTTCACATTTTTTAAATCGGCAATGACCTGCGGACTTTCCTCTAACTCAATCTCGATAATTTTCAGTTTTTCGCCGTATTGTGTTCGGAGAGATTCTAAAATGGGTTTTACGGTTTTACAAGTGGCACAATATTTTGAACCAATATCAACCAAAACGTACTCATTTGTGGTAATGATTTTTTTATATTCTGCTAAGGATAATTTACTTTTTAAATTACTGTAAAAAGGTTTCCGCCGCCAATCCAGTTCGCAATTCCACCTTCGAGAATATATACTTCCGAAAAGCCTCTCTTGGATAATTCGGTTGACAAAAGACCACTTCTGTAAGCTGCTATTGAATAGATAAATACTGGTTTTGTGGAATCTAAAGCGGCAACTCGTTTTTCAAAATCCTCTGACTTTGTATTGAAATTTACGGCGCCTTCAATATGGTTTAGAGCAAACTCATCTGGACCTCTGGCATCAATTATCTGAGGGCTTTTTTGAGTTTTTATTTTTGAATAAAAAGCATCTAAAAGTACATTTGCACTTTGTCCCTGCGAAAAAACAGCAACTGCCCATAAAAAGGCAATTGCTGTTAAACTGGTTTTTAAGATTTGATTTTTCATATCAGGAAATTATTATGCTTGTTCTAAAACAGGTTCAGGAGCTTCTTCAACAATAACAGCTTTTGGTTTTGATGGAAATGCCAATACACCTTCGGCTAGAGAACTTCCTTCTTTTTTAGATTTGAATATCGGCCAAAGAAACTGCGCGTACCATTCTTCTTGTTTGTATGATTTTGTTCCGTAAGATTCTGGGAATTTACGCGTGATTAATCCCGTTCCGAAAATCATATCCCAAATGAAAAACATATTTCCAAAGTTTCCTTTAAAGTGACCAACGCCGTCTCCGCTTGTGTCTGCGTGATGTGCGTGGTGCGTCGCCGGAGTCGAAATCAGTCTTTCTAAAACCCAAGCGATCGGATGTAAAACTTTGTATTTGTAAAACGGTTTGTCCCACGCAATACTAGAATGCGCTCCTAAAGTGATAAAACTTTTAATAACCAAAACAAATAAAGCGGGTAATCCTAGACCTAAATAAGTTAAAGTCGCCGTTAAATAAATTTGAGAAAAGAAAACCGTATAAATAAAGTTTTGTCTAGAAGCCATCGCCATTCCCATATACGGTGCAGAGTGATGCGTTCTATGAAAACGCCATAAAAACGGAACTTGATGGTGCAATCTGTGGTACCAATACTGCGTTAAATCATCAGCAATTGCAATTAAGAAAAAACCTCCCCAAAACGGAACCCATGACAACGAATTAGCTAAATTTGGAATTAAATAGGGTAGCGCAGTTAAACTGAAAAAAGCAATAACCGGCGGTAAAATTAGTTTTGGTGCTAAGAAACAAACAATGTCAATTTTGCGTTCTTCACCCGTCCATTCGTCGTCGTATAAACCTGCAGCGAATTCTATAATGCCTAATACGATCATGAAAACTGTTAATCCCCAAGTTCTAATATTTGCAAAAATTGGTTGAGCAAATTCTAAAAAGGAAGGTAATGTTAAATGCGATTCGCTCACAGAACTGCCTCCAAGTTTAAAATAAAGGTATATTGCCAGTACTGGCAGTGCGTAAATAAAGAAACTTATCGTTAAGTCTCTTGTTAATTTTTCTTTTTGAACTATTGCCATGATTTCTTATTTTAAAAATTGATTAATAATGGTTAAACCTCCAGCCAAAATGGCCAGCGGAACTAAAAACAAGATTATCCCAACGACAATCTTTTTTCCTATAATTTCATAATCTACTCGTTTCATAATTGTTCGTTTTATTTTTCCTGCAAGGTTTTGAAAACCTTGTAGGTATGTTTTTAAGTTTGTGGAAATTGAAACCTGCAATGGTTTTAAACCTTGCAGGTTGTAAATCATAATTAATTATTTGTTCCTCCAGGCTTTGTCGCCTGTTTAATTAAATCAGAAACTGTTTTTCCTTTATCAGCGCCGGTGTTATGGATTCTTCTGTTGTAAACATCCTGCCAGTCAATCAGCGGATAGACGTTGTTTTCTTTTGCCTGTTCGTCAAATAATTTTTGGAGTTCAGCCAGTTTTTCAGGATATTTTTTTGCCAGATTATTACGTTCGTTAAAGTCTTCGTTTAGATTGTACAATTCCCAGACATCAGTATCAAAATTGCTTGGAGCTTGTTTTTCATTATTACCTAAAGATTTTTTTACTGCGAAAGAATCTGGTAAATGCGCTGCCGAAGCTTTCCATCCATCTTTATAAATTGCTCTGTTTCCGAAGATGTAGTAATACTGCACCTTATGAAATGATTCTGCTTTCGGATTATCTAAAGAAGCTTGAAAAGAAGATCCTTGAATAATATCTTGTTTGATTCCTTTGATGTATTCTGGCGCTTTAATTCCAGCAATCGCTAAAGTCGTAGGAAGAAGATCGGTTACGTGGCTGTATTGATTTCTGATGCCACCTTTGTCTTTAATTCCGTTTGGATAATGAACAATCAACGGATTACGAGTGCCGCCTTCAGACTGAGCATCTTGTTTCCAGTTTTTAAACGGAACATTGGTTGCCTGCGCCCATCCTAAAGGATAATTGGTGTTTAAACCTTTTGCAGTACCAATTTCTCCAATATTATTCAAATTGCTTTGAAAGTTTTCTTCATCTGTTTTTCCTTGAGAAAACAAACTCTGACTAATTGTTCCTTGTAAAGTTCCTTCTTTACTCGCTCCATTATCACCAATGGCAACAAAAATCAAGGTGTTATCCAATTGTCCGCTTTGTTTTAAATAATCGACAACTCTTCCAATTTCATAATCGGTATACGTCAAGAATCCAGCGTAAACTTCCATAAATCTTGCATAGACTTTCTTTTGGTCTGGAGTTAGTTTTTTCCATTCGGTAATCAAAGCGTTACGTTCTGGTAAAACAGCATTTGCAGGAACAGTTCCCAGTTTCTTTTGGTTTGCCAAAACTTTTTCGCGGTAAATATCCCAGCCTTCATCAAATTTTCCTTTATAAGGTTCAACCCATTTTTCAGCAACCTGATGAGGTGCGTGAACAGCTCCAGGCGCATAATACAAGAAAAATGGTTTTCCTGGTGCAGCCTTTTGTTGTTTCTGAATGTAGCTGATGGCTTTATCTGTAATTAATTCATTTAAATGACGTCCATCAGGTTTAATATGAACTTGATCTTCAACCAAATCTGGATTGTATTGATCGGTTTGAGAACCTAAGAATCCGTAGAAATGATCGAAACCTTTTCCAGTCGGCCATCTGTCAAACGGACCCGCATCTGAGGCATCTTCGTCTGGCGTAACGCCATATTTTCCAACAGCAAAAGTGTTGTAGCCATTGTCACGTAAAATCTCTGCAATTGTTCCTTTATCCGACGGAATTCTTCCGTCCCAACCTGGAAAACCTGCTGATAAAATCGTATGAGAAAAACCGCTTACGTGAACTCTTCCAGAATTTCTTCCAGTCAATAAAGCCGCGCGAGTAGGAGCGCAAATGGCTGTGGTGTGAAAGTTGGTGTAACGAAGTCCGTTATTAGCCAGATTATCAAATGTTGGTGTATTGATTAAACCTCCAAACGAACTTGAAGCGCCGAAACCAACATCATCCAACAAAATCCAGACAATATTTGGTGCACCTTTTGGAGCAGTTACAGGATCTGGCCAATATTCTTTAGAATCAGCCAAAGTCTTACCAATTGTGCCTTTAAATTCTGTTTTTTCCTGTGCTGTTCCCAATTGTGCAATCAGGATAGCGGTGATCAAAAATCCCTTCTTCGGACTTTTGACAGCAATGCTATTTTTAAAATTTTTCATGTTGTATAGTTTTTTAGTTATATAGCTTTATGTAATAGTTTTATGTAATAGTTTTTTAAACACATAGAATCATAGATTTGCTACGCGGGTAAAAAGGCGTTTCACTAATTTCAATTCACATAGTAACTATGTGTTGAGAAATGAGTTTCTCTTCAAACTCCTTCTTAATCTTTAAAAAAATCTATGTTTCTATGTGTTTAAAATCATTTCAATCTAATATCCAGGATTTTGAGGCAAACCATCCGGATTGATATTTCTTTCGCTTTGCGGAATTGGAAAAAGATTATTTCTTTCTGAAACCGAGTTTTTAGCCGTTACTTTTTTTACTTCTGTAACCAAAGTTCCCCAGCGTACTAAGTCATACCATCTTTGACCTTCCTGCACAAATTCTTTTTTACGTTCTTCCTGAATTGCAGCTCTGAAAGTGGTTTGGTTCAACGCTGCTAAATCAACCGTTACATCTGGCGTTGTGATTGGTTTTCCGAAAGCTCTTCTTCGAATCTGATTGATTAATTCGTAAGCTTCTAGAGTTGGGCCGCTTTGTTCATTTATCGCTTCCGCTAAAGACAAAAGGATATCTGCATAACGAATAACCGGAAAGTTAATCGCTACATTTGCAGGCGTTGCCAAATTGGATAAATCCAAGTATTTTTTAAAGATTGGTTTGGGAAAAGTATAAAGCGCTCCCGTTGATGGATTAAGCAATTGTTTGGCATAACTCACATCTCTTCTTTTATCTCCGGCAGCATAAATGTCATAAAACAAAGCAACGTCTGAGATAATATCTGCTGGTTCTGTAGCTGTAAATCCAGTAAACGATGTGGATTGAAAAGTACTGCCGCTAGAACCGTTTCCTGCTTGATTTGGCTCAAATTGAACAGAGAAAATATGCTCTTTTCCGTTCTTTTTTGTTTTAGTGAAAATATCTTGGAAATCTTCAAACAAAGCATATCCGTAACCACCGTCGATTACTTCTCTGGCTTTTGCAATTGCGTTTGGCCAGTCTTTTCTAGTCAAATACACTTTTGCTAAAATTGCTTTTGCAGCTCCAGAAGTTGCACGTCCAGCTTCTGCCGTTGTATAGGTTTTTGGTAAAGCTTCGGCATCAGTTAAATCTTTAATAATCTGAGTATAGACTTCAGCAACTGTTGCACGATTCGTTTTTAAATCTCCTAAATTGATAGAAGTTGCTTCGTGCAAAACAATTGGAACACCGCCCCAAAGACGAACTGCCTGAAAGTATAGCAAACCTCTAATAAATTTAGCTTCATTAATCAATCTGGTTTTAATAACTTCTGAACCAGTTACTTTCGGAATATTGTCAATCGCAACATTGGCTCTATTAATTCCCGCATAAATTTGTCTCCAAGCCACTTGTACACGATCTGAAGTCGCATCGTGAGTCAAACTGCTCATAGCTCGAACCTGCGGATTCGTAGCAGAAACTCCGGCCGCCGCATAATCTGATGCCATATCGGTTAAAAAATAAAGGTTTCTTCCAAACAAACTCTGTTCACCCGGATCAAGGTTCAAGGAAGCGTAAACCGCAGTTACACTCGCCACAGCATCGTCTTGGGTATTAAAATAATTGTCTTCGGTTACAAAAGAGTTTGGTGTGACCTCAAGTTCTGTGCACGATACCAATAAACCGGCACTTAAAAGGAATGTTATAATGATCTTTTTCATTTTATATTTTTTTTACTTAGAAAGTTACGTTCAAGCCCGAGATGAATGTTTTGGAGTTTGGATAAGAACCAAAATCAATCCCTGGGTATAAGTTGTTTTGTTCGTATGAACTTACCTCTGGATCATATCCAGTGTATTTTGTCCATGTAATTAAGTTTTCTGCTGAGACATATACTTTTACGCTTTTTGTTCCCAATTTTTTAGAAACGCTTTTAGGTAAAGTATATCCTAAAGTGATTAATTTCAATCTTAGAAAAGAAGCGTCTTCAACATATCTTTCAGAAACAATTCCCAGTGGCGAACTTGTTGCTCTCGGAATTTCATTACTCGGATTTGCTGCTGTCCAACGGTCATTTAAAGTGGAAGCCGCATTTGTTCCCAAAGTCGAAATTTCTAACTGCTGATTTAAAGCATTGAAGATTTTAGCTCCGTAAGATCCTTGGAAAGAGAAATTCAAATCAAAATCTCTGTATGAAATTGTATTGCTGAAACTTCCAACAAATTTTGGTTGAGAAGTTCCTAAATTTCCTTTGTCCAAAGCGTTAATTACTCCGTCGCCATTTGTATCAACATATTTTCTGTCTCCGATTTTCGTATTTGCCAAACTGTTGATTTTTGGCTGTGTATTAACTTCTTCCTGAGTCTGGAAAATTCCATTTGTTCGGTATCCCCAGAAAGTTCCCAGCGGTAAACCTACTTTTACGATAACGGGTTGCTGCTGTAACAAAGAACCGTTTGGCACTACAGGGAAAAATTCATTTACGCCATTTCCAATTTCCGTTACTTTATTTCTGTTTAAAGAAAAAACGATGTTGGAATTCCACGCGAAGTTTTCTGTTTTAAGGTTTTCTGTTGTTACGCCAACTTCAAAACCTTTATTTTCAACGCCGCCAATATTTTGAAGAATTGTAGCATAACCAGAACTCAAAGGAACTGGAACGCTGATTAATAAATCTTTTGTTTTCTTGTAATACACATCAAAAACAAAATTGATTTTTCGGTCTAATAAGGATAAATCCAATCCAACATTATATTGATCTGTTTTTTCCCATTTCAAATCTGGATTTGCCAATCGGGTAGGAGCGATTCCGGTGTATAAAGTTCCTCCAAAAGAATAGTTTACAGAACCCATTGAAGCAAGAGAAAGGTAATTTCCTATTTCTTGGTTTCCTGTTGTTCCCGCCGTAATTCTAAGTTTTGCTTCGGTTACACCTTTGATGTTATTCGCAAATTCTTCGTCGGTAATATTCCATGAAAATCCCGCAGAAGGAAAATAACCCCACAGTGATTCAGAACCAAATCTAGAAGAACCATCAGCACGGCCAGATAATGTCAAGTTGTATTTTCCTTTATAAGAATAATTTACTCTCGCCAGCCAAGATTTCAATACACTTTCGTAAGCTTCGCTATATGGTTTTACAGCAATACCATCTTGAAGAGCATTATACGTATTCGCATCATTCACAAAAGTATTAGCCCCAGCGTTAACGACTTCACCTTTAGTATATTGAAGTGTGTAACCGCCTAAAGCAGAAAACTTATGATTTTCTCCAAAATTGGTATTATAATTCAAAGTGTTTTCATTTAAAACAGAACCCACTAAACGATCTCCAACAGAGGCCAAACCTTTTGTACCAGCTCCAGTTGTTGTATTAGATGGCGCGTAATAATTTTGTTTTGTATTTAAAACATCCCCGCTCACCGCAACTTTAGCCGTTAGTTTTTTTGTGATTTTATATTCACCAAATAAACTTGTTAGAATTCTGTTTAAATTGGTTTCGTTTGTGGTGTTTTCCAAATCATTAATCGGATTCGGAACATAACCATTTACAGATGTCGCATATATATTATTCGTTACATTGTAGCTTCCATCAGCATTTTTAATTGAAACAACTGGCGCAGTCAAAACCGCAGCTACAAGTGGGTTCGGCGTTCTGCCGCTTCCAGCAGTTCCTACACCATTTGCTAGAGAATAAGTATAATTGGCATTGACACCAAATTTAAAATTCTGAGAATAGTTTCTTTCGTAATTCGCGCGAAGCGAAATACGTTTAAAATCAGATCCTAAAACAATTCCTTCCTGATCAAAATAGCCTGCAGAAACGGAATATCTAGATCTTTCATCACCACCAGAAAATGATAAATTATGACTTTGAACAGGCGCAGCAGTTCTAAAAGCTGCCGACTGCCAATCGTAATTCCCAGAGGTTTTAAAAGCTTCAATCTGCGCTGCAGTAAACGAAGGTGCCTGGCCAATACTTGCCTGAACATCATTGCGTAAACTTGCCCATTCGCTGGCATTCATTAATTTCAGTTTTTTTGAAATATTCTGAAATCCGAAATAACCTTGGTACGAAATATTATCTTGTCCTTTTATTCCTTTTTTAGTCGTAATAATCACAACTCCATTTGCACCACGCGAGCCATAAATTGCAGTTGCAGAAGCATCTTTTAGTACTTCAATTGACTCAATATCAGCAGGATTTATGGTAGACAAAACGTTTACACTTGCGCCTGCATACGCAACTCCGGCAGAACTGTTGGCGTTGTCATTATAAATTAAAATTCCGTCCACAACATAAAGCGGTTCGTTACCGGCAGTAATTGAGTTTCCTCCACGAATACGTACACTTGAAGAAGCGCCCGGACGCCCCGAACTTTGTGTAACTACAACTCCGGCAACAGCTCCTCTTAATAAGTTATCTGCCGATGAAGTGACCTGAGATAAATTGGCTTTAGGAACCGAAGCAACCGAGCCCGTAATGTCTTTTCTTTTCTGAGTTCCGTAACCAACCACTACTAATTCATCTAGTTCTTGGCGTTCTTCTTTCAGATTAATGATTACGGGATTTTTTTCTACAATTACTTCGGCTTTTTTATATCCAATGTAACTTACGATCAAAGTGTACGGAAATTTCTGTCCCGTCTGAAAATAAAATTTTCCTTCAGTATCTGTTACTACACCGTGAGTTGTTCCTTTTATAGTGACAGAAGCGCCTATAATGGGCTGATTTGTAATAGCATCTACAACAGTTCCGTCAAGTTTAGATTGTATAAGCGGGGTTGTATTTTGGGCATTTATTCCCGCCGTTATTAAGAGTAGAAATAGGGGTATGTATATGTTTAACTTTTTTTTCATTTCTTTGTACTGGTTTTAAGTAATTAACAAGACGCCCTGAGCACTGTTTATACAGTACTCTAAAAGTGTTCTTGATTTAGTGATAAATGTTCTTTAAGCCTTGCCATTTCTGTTGCCGCAGAAATGGCTTTTTTTATTTACAGCAGCAGGTTTGCATAATTTTCATTTTAGTTTCTTTTAATTGTTAGTTATTTAAATTCTGAATAATAGGTATGGTTTCAAGAATCTGTCCAATGCAAAAAAAGCATCAGAATGATTTTTGGGTAAATTCAATATATATTTTTGGTGGTGTGTTTTTAAGAAATTTGCTATTATGTAAAAATCAGCAAACAAAGTAAAAGGAGAATATTAACAACAGAAACACATATAACAAAAAGTGTTATAAGTGCAGTCTTTAGGAAGAATGTAATGCGAGATGCTTTCTGTTGTTTTCACAATAATAGTTTTTTAGGTTTTAAACATTATTTAAACTCTACTAATCCTATAGACAAAGTTAATTTTTATATAATAAAAACCAAAAATTTATAAACTTTTTTTTTAAAAAACTGTCTTTGTATCGCCTTTAGAGCTAATATATTAGATGCCAAAGCCTTATTTTTAAAGGATTGAGGATAAAATTGTTTTTTGAAAAAATGTTAAAATATTTTTCTTTGAACCTATTAAATTGTAGTATTTTACACTTGCTTTTAATACATGAATTAATAAAAGTTCATTTCTAATAAGCTAGAAAGAGTCAAAAAAAGTCGTGAAAATGATTTTACATTCATTTTATTGAAGTGAACAGGCAATTTAAAAGTTGATTTTGAATAAATTAAACTAATTTTATAGGATTCAAAAGAAAATAAATATTTTTAAACCAAGCTAATAATAAATACTTATATTTGTAATAAGTATTTTTACTTAGTTTATTACTAAAAGCAAATGATAGAAGTAAAAGAAGCCTTAGAAATTGTAGCAGCAAATAGTTCTACTTTGTCAACACAGAAAATTGCGGTTCATAAAGCACTTGGATATGTATTGGCAGAAACCATTTATTCACCAATTTCGATGCCTCCTTTTAGACAATCTGCAATGGATGGTTACGCTTTTATTTATTCAGAAAGGCATCAGTTTGACGTAATTGGAATTTCGCAGGCGGGTGATCATTCTAACATAAAGCTGAAAGAAAACGAAGCAATCCGCATTTTTACAGGAGCGTTTGTTCCTCACAATGCAGATACGGTTGTCATGCAGGAACATGTCATGGCAAATGAAAATTCGATTTTAATTGCCCAAAAACCAGAACTTGGGGCAAATGTTAGAAACAAAGGTGAGCAGATTAATGTAGAAGATGTTGTGTTTGATGCCAATACTTTAATTACTCCTGCAGCAATTGGTTTTCTAGCTTGTCTTGGAATTACTGAAATAACAGTATATAAAAAGCCTAAGGTTGCAATTTTGGTAACTGGAAATGAGTTAGTTCAACCTGGGAAAAAACTTTCAAAAGGAAAAATTTACGAAAGTAATTCCGTAATGCTTAAAGCTGCGTTGGAAACTATCGGAATAAAAAAAACAAAAGTTTATACTGTAAAAGATAAATTAAAAGCAACAAAAAAGGCATTAAAGTCAATTCTTAAAAAGAATGATGTAGTACTTATTTCTGGCGGTATTTCGGTTGGCGATTACGATTTTGTAAAAGAAGCATTATTGAAAAATGGAGTTCAAGAGCTTTTTTATAAAATCAATCAGAGACCAGGAAAGCCGATGTTTTTTGGTTCTAAAGAAGATACTTTGGTTTTTGCACTTCCGGGAAATCCAGCCTCATCGCTGACTAATTTTTATATTTATGTCTATCCAGCTTTGAAAAACAGAATGGGTTTTTCTAGTACGCATCTGCCAAAAATCGTAAGAAAGTTAAATAGTACAATTGAAAATACAACCGGTAAAACACTATTTTTAAAAGCGTTGTACGATGAAACGAGTGTTACAATTCTAGACGGACAAAGTTCTGCAATGCTTAATTCTTTTGCTATTGCGAATGGTTTGGTACTCGTGCCTCACAATATTCAAAGTATTAAAAAAGAAGAACTAGTCACGATTCTGCCGATTGATTAACTTTAAGGGAAATTAAAAATTAAAGATTAAAAATTAAAGGGTAAGGAAAGATTTTTATAGTGAATTAGGGAAACCGCTGTATAAAAAAAACATATAGCTTGATGAAAAATCAAAAATTCAAGAAAAGAAAACATAGCCAATGGTTTTAACCATTGGAACGCAAGCCATGAAACCTGAAACCTGAAACAAAATAAACCTGAAACATAGAAACAACCATGAACATATCAGTATTTATTCTTTGTGGAGGAAAAAGCTCCAGAATGCAGTCAGAAAAAGGATTGGTTTTGTTTCAGAAAAAGCCATTTATTGAACATATTATTCAAGCGATTCTGCCTGTTACAGATCAAATAAAATTGATAACGGCTTCAAAAGAATACGATTATCTGCCTTATAAAAAAATACCGGATTTAATTTCAGATAAAGGGCCACTGGGTGGAATTTACACCGCTTTACTGCATTCTGAAACCGAATTTAATTTGATTTTAAGTTGTGATATTCCGTTAATTTCTACCGAATTATTACAGGAATTAATTTCAAAACATACAGAAGAAGCAGGAATTACAGTTTTTGCATCAGAAAGTAAAACGCATCCACTAATTGGAATTTATTCTAAAAGTATTGTGCCCATTATAAAAGAATCAATTGATTCAGACGAACTAAAAATGATGGATTTGCTGGCGAAACTGCCGCATCAAATTATAAGCATAGAAGAAAGTGAAAACTTTCCGTTAACCAATATTAATTCGGCAGACGAATTAAACGACCTGAATATCAATTTAAGCTGAAGATTATGCAAAACTTAAAAACACCAAAATTGACCATTGTAGGCGCAGGTCCAGGCGACGTTGAATTGATTACGATGAAAGCCATAAAAGCTTTAAAAAGTGCCGACGTGGTTTTGTATGATGCTTTAGTAAACGAAGAATTACTCGAATATGCATCTAATGCAGAAATTGTTTTTGTTGGAAAACGATTGGGTTGTCATGCCTACACGCAAGATCAAATAAACGATTTGATTGTTTCGATGGCAAAAAAACACGGACATGTGGTTCGCTTAAAAGGCGGTGATCCTTTTGTTTTTGGAAGAGGAAGTGAAGAAATCGAATTTGCAGAAGATTTCGGAATTGAAACCGCTATTGTTCCCGGAATTTCATCAGCTTTGGGTGTTCCTGCTTCGGTGGGAATAAGTCTGACGCAGCGAAAAGTTGCCGAGAGTTTTTGGGTTATTACAGGAACAACTTCAGATCATAAATTGTCAAAAGACATTCATTTGGCTTCAAAATCGGCGGCAACTGTGGTCATTTTGATGGGAATGCATAAATTAGATGAAATCATTTCGATTTATCAAGAAAACAGAAATGATGATCTTCCAGTTGCAATTATTCAGAACGGAACAAAAAATTCAGAGCAGAAAGTAATTGGAACTATCAATACAATTACTAAATTGGTAGCTGAGAAAAATATTTCATCGCCCGCAATTATTGTTATTGGCGAAGTCGTGAGAAATACATCAAGCTGGATTTCTTATTTTCAAGAACACTTTGAAGATGAATTTATTTTTCAGAATTTAAATTTATAAAAATGATCGAGATTAAATATTTTGGAGCTGTCGCTGAAAAAACGAAATGCGAATTCGAGAAATTATCTTTTTCTGAAGAATTATCACTGCAAAAATTATTGCAGAATTTAGAAGAAAAATATCAATTTGAATCGATGACATTCAGTGTAGCAGTAAATCAAAAAATAGTTTCAAAAACGGCCGATCACACTTTGCAGATAAGTGATGTAGTCGCTTTATTACCGCCATTTGCAGGAGGATAAAAAAAAATAAACACATAGAAACATACTTTTTTGTGTTGAAAAAAGAGAATACAAGAAACAAGTTTCAGACATAATCTATGTAAATTTAAATTAGTGAAACGCCTTTTTTAAACCTGCAAACAACTATTTTTCTATGTGTTTAAAAAAATACGCCCAATGGGTTCGTTAAAATTGTAATGAAAGAATCAACGAGATATAACCGACAAACCATTCTTCCTGAAATAGGAGAGGAAGGTCAGCAAAAATTATCCAAATCAAAAGTTTTGGTAATTGGTGCAGGCGGTTTGGGCGCATCAATTTTGCCCTATTTAGCAGCTGCTGGAATTGGCGAAATCGGAATTGTTGATGATGATACAATCGACGTTTCAAATTTACATCGTCAGGTTATTTATAAAACTTTGGCAGTTGGGAAATCAAAAGCAGAAGAAGCGAAATTGATGATTTCAGAATTAAATCCAGAAATAAAAGTCAATGCTTTTTCTGAAAAATTATCTGGAAAAAATGCCATTTCCTTACTCGAAAAATATGATATTATTGTTGATGCAACCGACACTATTTCAATTAAATATTTAATTAATGATGCTTGTCTCGTAACGAATAAACCAATGGTTTACGGTTCTATTTTTAGATTTCAAGGACAAGTTTCGGTTTTCAATTATCAAAACGGACCAACATACAGATGTTTGTATCCAGATGAAAATAAGACCGCACTAAATTGTGAAGATGCCGGAGTAATCGGAATTTCTGTTGGAATTATTGGAATGTTGCAAGCCAACGAAGTCATTAAAATGATTCTCGGAATTGGAGAAGTTTTAAGCGGAAAAATATTGGTTTATACTATTTTAGACAACGAACAGCAGAAGTATGATTTCGATAAAAATTCAACTATTCAATTAACAAAAGAAGAGTTTTATAAAAAATATAATTCATCTGAAAACGAGATTGAAGAAATAAATTTCGAATCAATTTTGGATGAAATAGAAAATGATGCCGTTCTTTTTTTAGATGTTAGAAATGAAGAGGAACTTCCGAAAATAAAATTTAAAAACAGCATTCAGATTCCGCTTTTAAATTTGGAGGTAGAAATTAAAAATTTAAATAAAAATCAAGTTATTTATGTTTTCTGCCAATCCGGAATTAGAAGTAAAATCGCAGTTGAATTGCTTCAGAAGAATCAGTTTCAAAATGTGAAAAGTATTTTAGGTGGAGCTTTAGAAATGAAACATTTATTTGATGAAAAAAAGAATAGCCACGAATTCACGAATTAATCCCATACTTTGCGGATAGATTTAAAAAATAAATTTGTGTAATGCTGAATCACACAAATTATTACACAATAATTCGTGAATTCGTGGCAAAAAAAAATAAAAAATGAGTAAAAATGTATTTGTACAAGGACCAATTTCTCCTGAATTTATAGCAGAATCGATTGCCAAACACCAATCAAAACATACAATTGGCGCGCATAATATCTTTTTGGGACAAGTTCGTGCCGATATTATTCACGACAATACGGTCGTAGCAATTGATTATTCGGCATATACAGACATGGCAAATGAAGCTTTGCATACCATTCGCGAGAAAGCTTTCGCTAAGTTCGACCTGACCTGCATGCACATTTACCACAGTTTAGGCGTTGTAAAGGCAGGTGAAATTTGTTTGTTTGTTTTTGTTTCGGCAACACGTCGCAAACAAGTTTATGAAGCGACAGAAGCAATCGTAAACTGGATCAAAACCGATGTTCCTATTTTTGGGAAAGAAATGTTTGAAAACGATACATTCACTTGGAAACAAAATAGTTAATGGTAGATATTACGCATAAAATAAGTACTTTAAGAAAAGCAACCGCAACCGCAATTGTAAAAGTCAGCCGACAAGAAACAATTGATGCTGTTGTTAATAATTTGGTGCCAAAAGGAAATGTGCTTGAAATGGCAAAAACTGCGGGATTATTTGCGGTAAAAAATACCCATTTATCCATTCCAGATTGTCACCCGCTTCCAATTGAATTTACATCGGTTGACTATAAAATTGAAGGTTTAGAAATTCATATTATTTTCAACGTAAAAACGGTTTACAAAACTGGAGTTGAGGTTGAAGCCATGCACGGAGCATCGATTGTTGCGCTTACAATGTATGATATGCTGAAACCAATTGACAAAGAAATTGAAATTTCTACCATCAAATTAATAAATAAGGAAGGCGGAAAATCTTCTTTTGAAAATAAATTTCCAAACGCAATAAGAGCGGCAGTTTTCGTTTGTTCCGATTCGATTTTTGCTGGAGATAAAGAAGATCGTTCTGGAAAAGTTATCGTAGAAAAGTTAGAATCGTACGGAGTCGAAACTTCTCATTATGAAATTATTCCAGATGAATTGGATATTATTCAGGAAAAAACTAAAGCTTTCGCTGAAGAAAATCAGCTGGTAATTTTTACAGGCGGAACAGGATTATCTCCAAGAGACGTTACGCCAGAAGCCTTATCGCCGATTTTAGAAAGTAGAATCCCAGGAATAGAAGAAGCGATTCGCAATTACGGACAAGATAGAATGCCATATGCAATGTTGTCTAGAAGTGTTGCAGGAACTTTGGGTAAAACTTTGGTTTTGGCTTTGCCAGGTTCCACAAACGGAGTGCGAGAATCAATGGATGCTGTTTTTCCTCATGTACTGCACGTTTTTCATATTTTAAAAGGTAAAAACCATGACAGCCTCTAATACTATTTTGACGGATGATTTTGGGCGTAGACACAATTACCTGCGTATTTCGTTGCTGGAAAAATGCAAT